>NZ_JAGKRH010000283.1:0-479 GCF_017939245.1 Aeromonas sp. PrichA-15
GTAAGTATTCACCGGAACAGTATTGACACAGGAAAAATGAGACGATCGTCTCTTGATCCCACTTTCCTGCTTGCTTGATCCTGCTCCTTAGATACGCTCCCCCCATGAGCAAAAACACCATGCATTCCGCGGGAATGCCCACCACTCTGGAGCAGGCCAACGAGCTGATTTATAAGCTCCTCGACCGCATCGCCGAGCTGGAGGACCGCCTCAATCAGCACAGCGGCAACTCCTCCAAGCCGCCTTCCAGCGACGGCCCCGGTGCACCGCCGCCGGCCCGCAAGCGTCCGGCGTCCGGCAAGCAACGGGGGGCGCAGCCCGGTCACAAGGGACATCGCCGCGAGCGGCATCCGCTTGATGCCCGCCTGACCCTGGTCCCGCATTACCCTGCCGCCGATTGCGCTTGCTGTGGCGGGGACATGGTGGCCCATGCCAAACCCTATCAGGTTCATCAGGTGTTCGAGCTGCCCGAGGTGAGC
>NZ_JAGKRH010000284.1:0-293 GCF_017939245.1 Aeromonas sp. PrichA-15
TCGGTGCCGACCTGTTGCTGCGTATTCAGGCCGAAGACACCGACCGTCACTGGCTCATCCCGGAACGCAAGGGGCTGGTATACACGGAACTTGAGCGCTATGGCGACGGTGACCGTCTGTTGCAAATGACGGTCTCGCCTCAGGCTAGCAAGAAAAACCCGGCGTTGCCGACACACTGGCAAGTTCGCGCAGTGACCTATGAGGTGGCAGGCAAGGAGAAAACGGTCTTTACCTCCCTGCCCGTGGCGCGATTCAGTGCAGCTCAGGTGGCGACCCTGTACCACGAGCGCTGG
>NZ_JAGKRH010000036.1:0-30789 GCF_017939245.1 Aeromonas sp. PrichA-15
CGGTATAACCTGGCCAGAAGGAGGCAATATCAATATGATGCACGGCGACAGCAGGGTGATGGTGGTGGTGTGTTTGGCGACAACCAGTTTACCAGCACCCTGTCTGTCAACTTCCACTTTCCCAGGATCCCGCGAAGAACCTTTTTATTGCGTCAGGCCAGTGGTTTGTACGCCGACACCAGCAACAGCATGGGGCGCTCCGCCTCCTCCGCCAGGGCCGGGTTGGCCGCAATCTGCGCCGCCGTCGGCCCCCACTCCTCCACGCGGCGGATCTGGAACCCGGCGGCGACAAGGGCATTGAGGTAGGTGCCCAGGGTGCGGTGATACTTGACCACCCCCTCCGCCAGCCAGTTGCTGACCCGCTTGCCCTCCGCCTGATAGCCGTTGACGGGCCAGGAGCGGCGTCCCTCTGCATCCACCAGCCAGCCTTGCGGCTGCGGGCAGGTGAAGATGGGGTGCTCCACCGAGAACACCAGGCTACCGCCAGCCACCAGCGCACGGTGGATCTCCGCAAACAGCGGCGTCACCTCGGGCAGGTAATGGAGCGCCAGGGAGCTGTAGATGAGATCGAAAGGCTCATCGGACAGCGCAAGACCGTCCAGATCCCCCTGCCGATAGCGGATGGCCTCATCCCGGGTCAGCTCGGCGGCACGGGCCAGCATCTTCGCGGAGAGATCGATACCGACCACATCGGCAGCCCCGAGATCTCTGGCTGCCCGGCAGAACCAGCCATAACCGCAGCCCAAATCCAGCACCCGCTTGCCGGCAAGATCCGGCAGCATGGCTTGCAGCGCCGGCCACTCCGGCGCCCCCGCCAGCCCGTGAAGGGAGCGTGGCAGTTGGGCATAGCCCTCAAAAAACCCTGGTTCGTCATAGATATTTTGTGACATTGCACTGTTTCCTCTTGAAGATGGTCAGCCTCTCTGGCCAACGACCCGGCCCTTGCCAAGCATACCCGTCGGTCATGACAAACCATAAAAAAAGCAGAGACCCGGGCGGGCCTCTGCTCTGTCTCGCACCCGCAGCCTGGCTGCGGGGCAACAAAAAAGGCCATAGACGAGGCAACGTCTATGGCCTTGGTTCAGTCGTGCGGCAAGGTCACGGCTCCCGCGAGGTAGCGAGATCCGGTCGTCACTGCACGATGAATGGATGGGAGGTCTGGGCCTCCACCGGCTCCGGACAATGCTTCATCGTGCGCATCTGTACGGAGTTCATTCGGGTCACTCGCTGATCCGAAGCATAAAGGGTCATGTCACTCACCCGGCCGGGCCGGTTCCATCAACACATTGAAAAATCTGGTGCCACTCTAGGGGACAGGAGTCTCAGAGGCAAGCCCGGCAGATCATGTTTGCCGACCCTCTCACCCCAGCTTCTTCTGCCAGAACATAGCCCGGCCCACCTCGGGATCGAGCTCATAACCCGCAAAGCCGCTGGCGCGATAGGCAGCCTGGGCCACCTTGTTCCCCTCCAGCACCTCCAGGGTCAGCTTGCAGCAACCGAGCTCCCGGGCGAGCCGCTCCGCCTCCGCCAACAGCCGCTTGCCGATGCCCTGGCCGCGATGGGCAGGGTGCACCGCCACGTCGTGGATATTGAGCAGCGGCTGACAGGCGAAGGTCGAAAAACCCTCGAAGCAGGTGGCAACGCCAGCGGGCTCCCCATCGACCCAGGCCAGCAGCACATGAGCACCGGGTCGCGCGGCCAGGGCGTCGGCCAGATTCGCCTTCACCTCGTCCGCCAGTGCACTGCCGCCCCCCATCTCGTCCCTGGCGTATTCGTCCAGCATCGCGATCAGCGCCTCGCCGTGGCGAGGGTTGTGCAGATCCGCCCTGATGATCTCGACCATGTTTCTCTCCCTGTGTGTTCCGGATGGTGCGCCAAGGCGCGAGGCCACCATGGTAGCGTCCCCTCCGAACCGAACCAAGGTTCCCCCGGCCTTTTCCCCGAGGTTCCAGCCCCCTCAGTGCCTGCCGCCAATGATCTCTTTTTCTTGCATCTTCTCCTTGCAAGGCAAATGAAAATCAATATCATTAGCAACCTCTCGCGATGAGAGAAATCAATAATTACAATTAAATCAACAATTTCAGGCCGATTGGTCGACAAAGAGTCACACCCAGATGAACCATTCCAACTCCCCGCGCGCCTTGCTGGGCGTCGCCTTGCTGGCGGTTTGCACCAGCCCCCGTGCCGAAGACGAAACCCTGACCGTGGTCGGCAAACGCAGCCAACATGAAGAGGTCGCCACCGCGACCCGTACCGCCACCCCGGCCAAGCTGGTGCCCCAGAGCATCGAGACCGTCAAGGCAAGCGAGCTGACCGCCTTCGGCCAGCCCACCCTGAGTGAAGCCCTGACCGGCATCCCTGGCGTCAACGCCAGCGGCGACACCCGCTTTGACGGCGTCACCATCCGCGGTTTCAGCGCCAGCAACGACTTCTACCTCGACGGCCTGCGCGATGACATGCAATACACCCGCGACCTTGGCAACATCGAACGGCTCGAAGTGCTCAAGGGCCCCGCCGCCGTGCTCTACGGCCGTGGCAGCACGGGCGGCATCGTCAACCGGGTCAGCAAGGTTCCCCAGAAGGGGCAGGCCTCCAGCGTCAGCGCCCAGGTAGGCAGCTTCGACAGCCGACGCTTCGCCGCCGACCTCAACGGCGAGGCAGGAGAGCGGGTACAGGTGCGCCTGAACCTGGCCCAGGAAGACAAAGACAGCTTTCGCGACGACGTGACCAGCAAGCGCACCCTGCTGGCCCCCTCCGTCAACTGGGAGATCACCGACACCCTGAACTGGCTGGTGCAATACGAGCGCAACGAGCACGATCGCACCCCGGATCGCGGCATTCCCGGCGTCGATGGTCGCCCGGCGGATGTCCCCATCGAGAGCGTCTACAGCGACACCCGCCGCGACTTCATCGACGATGTGGCCCAGTCCACCCGCTCCCGCTTCACCTGGGACATCAACGATCAGTGGCAACTGCGCCAGCAGCTCGGCTACACCACTCTCGACAGCCAGTTCGACAACACCTATGTCACCAGCGTCAAGGGTGACAAGGTGACCCGCGCCCGCTGGCAGCAGGATCTCAAGGCCAGCAGCCTCACCAGCAACACCGAGGCGGAAGGCCAGTTGCAAACCGGCCCCGTCGCCCATCGTCTGCTGGTGGGCCTGGAGCAGGGCTGGCAGGATCGCACCCCCAAGCTCTACCAGAACGCCAACCCGATCCCGGCAGGCAACCTCTATGATCCGGGCTCCCTGCCCACCTACGACGGCGCCATGAAACTCTCCAGCGACGCCCATCACAGGGTGCGCGGTGTCGGCCTCTATGTGCAGGATCAGCTCAGCCTGGGCGACTGGCACCTGCTGGCAGGCCTGCGCCGCGACGACTTCACCGTCACCAGCCGCCGCAACGACCTCGACAAGGAAGAGACCCTCTCGGTCACCAGCCTGAGTCCGCGCCTGGGCCTGGTGTGGAACCCCATCGAGGAGCATGCCTTCTACACCTCCTACAGCAAGACCTTCACCCCGGTGGGCGGCGAGCTTATCGGCATCACCCCGGGGGACAAGAACAACAACCTGGATCCCCAGCACACCCGGCTCTATGAAGGGGGCGTGAAGAGCGACTGGCTGAACGGCCGCCTCGCCACCACCCTCTCCCTCTACCGGCTGGAGATGTACAACAAGCGCAGCAAGGATCCGCTGGATCCCACCCGGGTGATCCTCACCGGTCTGCAGCGCACCGACGGCATCGAGCTGAGCGCCCGTGCCCAGCTGACCGACGAGATCTATCTGCGCGGCGGCGTCGCCATCCAGGATGCCGAGCAGGTCAAGGCAGACGCGGACCTGCAAGGCAAGCGACCGATGAACGTCTCCCGCCAGAACGGCCAACTGTTCGCCGGCTACCAGAGCGGCAAGCAGGGCTGGTTCGGCGAGACCGGGATGACGGCGGTGGGGGATCGCTTCGCCGACAACGCCAACACCACCACCTTGCCCGGTTACGCCCGCTTCGACGCCCGTGCCGGCTACCGCTGGCCCCAGTGGGAAGCCCAGCTGAGCGTGGAGAACCTGACCGATCACGACTACTTCGTCAGCGCCACCAGCGCGGCCCAGATCATGCCGGGCACGCCCCGTCAGCTGCACCTGACCGCCGCCTACCGCTTCTGATCCTCCCTGTTTACCGACCCCTCTGGCCAGCGTTCGCTGGCCAGATTGTTATGAAGCACCGAACGATGACACGCAGAAAACTCCCCCTGCACAGCAACAAGTGGGTGCGCCGCATCCACGCCTGGGCCGGCTTTGCCACCCTCACCCTGATGCTGCTCTACGGCCTCACCGGCCTCTGGCTGCAACACAGGGCCGTGCTGCCCCTGCCCGGTCCCCACACCGCCAAATCGAGCGAAGAGATAGTACTGAGCACGCCGCTGGCCAGCCCGGATGAATTGAAAGCCCTGCTGCAACAGCGTTATGCAGACATGTTCGAGGAGGGGCGACCCCAGATCACCCCGCCCCAGACCCTGCCCACACCATCCGGCGCCCTCACCCTGCCGGCCCGCTGGGAGCTGCGCGGTGTCACCCTGAGCGAAAGCGTGGCCGCCAGCTATGTGGAAGGCACTCTGCTGGTGCGCACCGAGCTGCAGCAGGCCAACTTCGCTGCCAGCCTCAACCGGCTGCACCGTGGCATGGGCACCGGCCTGCCCTGGCAACTGGTGGGAGATCTGGCGGCCCTGGCCATGCTGCTGCTGGCCCTCACCAGCCTGCTGATGTGGAACAAGCTGCACGGCCCCGCCGGTCGCGGCATCACCCTGCTGCTGCTGGGCGCCCTGGTCACCGTGCTGGTGGCCCTGCTCTAGCCCTTTTACCGACACCAAAACGGGATCCCGCTCCCGGCGGCGGTAACCTTGCCCGCACCTCGGGTAACAAAGGGTAACCGGCCGCCGATGGGGGTCACAGTTGGCGACCAGGCGGCTGGATAGGGAGCACCTGCGGCTGATAGGGTGCGCCCAGCTCCCGAACGCCACGAGGAATCATGCGCATCTCCAGCATCGAATGCGGGCGAGTGGTGGCCATCCTGGCCGTGATGACCATCCATCTCTCCCCTTTCAGCAACCCCTTCGACCCCGCCCTGTGGGACAGCACGCCCTACCCTCTGGTCGGGGCCGTCATCAACCAGCTCTGCCGCTTCGCGGTGCCGCTGTTCTTCCTGTGCGCCGGTTACTTCTTGCAACCCGCCCTCGCCGCGGGCCACCCGCTGACGGTCGCACTGCGCTACTGCCGACCCCTGCTGGGGCTCTGGCTGGCGTGGAGCCTGCTCTACGTGCTGATACCCTTCAACCCGCTCGCGGCGGTGAGCGAGGGCTACCTGCCCGCCATGGCGGGCCAGTGGCAGATGCAGCTCGGGGATCATCTCAACGTCTGGTGGGTGGGCGGCATGATCCACCTCTGGTTCCTGCCCGCCCTGATGGTGGCGGTGCTGATCCTGGGGCTCTGCCAGCAGGCCCGCCTGCCAAGGCTGGCCCTGCTGCTGGGGGCCCTGCTCTACAGCCTGGCCCTGATCGGTGGCTCCTATGGCCCGCTGCTGCCGGGGGGCGAGTGGGCCCTGCTGACCCGCAACGGCCCCTTCTTCTCCTTGCTGTTCGTGGCTCTCGGCGCCGAGCTGCGCCTGCGTGCCTGGCAGCCGGACGCCAGGCGCTGCGCCCTGATGATGATGGCGGGGATGGGGCTTTATGCCCTGGAGGCCGCAGGTCTGCTGCGCGTTGCCGCCGTCCCCCTCGCTCGTCATGATTTCCTGCTGGGTTCGCTCCCCTGGGCGCTGGGGCTGTTCGGCCTGCTGCTGGCCAACCCCGCATGGGGCAAAGGCAGCTGGCTGGAGCGCCAGGCCCCCAAAGTGCTCGGCCTCTACTGTCTGCACATGATGCTGGTGGTGTGGCTGATGATCTTCGGCCCCCAGGGCAAACAGGTGTGGTGGGAACTCCTCAAGGTACCCGCGCTGCTGGCGCTCACTCTGCTCGGCTACCGACTGCTGGCGGCCACCGCCCTCAGCCGCTGGTTGCTGCGGGCTCGCTAGAAACAGGACCCTGACCAGCCAGCAGATCAACGTGGTTCAGCGCAAAATCGTGCATCTGCTGAAGCAGGGGGATCAGGGCGACGCCAAGGGGGCTCAGGCTGTACTCCACCCTGGGCGGTACGTCGGGGTAGAGGGTGCGGATGATGACACCGTCGCTCTCCAGCTCCTTGAGCTGGGCGGTGAGCACCTTCTGGCTCACCTCGGGCAGGCAGCGGCGCAGGTCGCCAAAGCGCCGGGTCTGTTCGCGCAGATGAAACAGAATGGCCGGCTTCCATTTGCCGGTCAGCAGGCTTAATACCTGATAGGCGGGACAGGGCAGTGAGGGCACGGTATGGCTCGTGAGTGGTTACTTTGCGGTAACTATGCCACGAAAATGTGCCTTCTTGCAGCCAAGATACCGGCTTCCTATGATGCGGATTCCGTCAATCAACGCCCACGAGAGGTTTATCATGCCCAGCCTGCTGCAGATCCATTTCAACTTCCCCGCCGAGATGATGGGACCGGCCCTCACTGCTGCGGCCATGCCGCTGGCCGACTCCATCACCCGGGAGCCGGGCTTCATCTCCAAGATCTGGACCGAGAACCCGCGCACCGGCGAGGCGGGCGGCATCTATCTGTTCGAGGATGAGGGGAGCGCCCTCGCCTACGCCACCATGCACGAGCAGCGGGTGCTCGCCATGGGCGCCAGCGCGGTGCAGTACAAGGTGTTCGACGTCAACGAGCCCCTGAGTCGCCTCACCAAGGGCATCGCCTAGTCCGAGCGGGGCTCAGAACCTCAGGGTCAAGCCGATATTGGCCTGCCACTGGGTGATCAGCTCCCCCCTCACCCGAAAGGCGCAGATCTCGGGGTTGCAGAGAAACTGGCTGTCGTCGTTGACCAGGGCACCATAACCGCGCACCTCGGCCCGCACAGCCAGATGTTCGGTCAGGCGCGGCTGCACCCCGAGGGCCAGGGACATGGAAGGGGCCGTCTCGCTGTCGTAGGCATCCAAGCGGGTGACCCCTATCCCGGCACCGATATAGGGGGCCATCAGGTTGTCCGAGAGAGTCAGGGCCCCGGCAAACTGCAGGGTGTCCACCGTCAGCCTGTCGGGCAGTTCGGGGGACACCCGGGTCGACTGGTGGCTGTAGAGCAGCTCCACCATGCCGGGGTCATCCACCTCCCTGCTGATGAATAGCCCCCAGCTGCCGGAGCGCTCCCCTTGCAGGGTGTCTATGTCGCTCCCGTGCGGCGTGGGGGCCGGCTCGTCCATGGCCCGAAAGTCGATGGCCGAGCTGTATCCCGCAAAGGGAGTCAGCTGCCAGCCCGTCGCCGGGGGCTCGGCTGCCCAGCCCGCCAGGGGCAGCAGCAGCCCCGGCACCATCCCCATCGCTCCTCTCATGTGCTCATCCTTTGGTGAAAGACCTGCGCAAAGCATATCAGAGCGCCCGTCTCCCACACTGGACGGGGGCTGTACCAGCCCCATTGCCCCGCTCCCGATGGAAATATCTGTGCTCCCCGGGGTTATTCATCCGGGATTAACCTCGTCCCCGTAAGCTGGCGGCGCCACAGCGGTGGCATCAACAGACGAGGATCTCAGGAATGGTTGCCGCGCAACTCAACGACCCCCAAAGCACGCTCTCCGATACCCTGAGGGCCACCGCCCACGCCATCGAGGAGAGCCACATCAGCCTGCGCCAGATGCTGGCCCTGGTGGGCGAGCAGGGCATGCTGCTGTTTTGCGTGCTGCTCACGGTTCCCTTCCTGCTGCCGGTTTCCATTCCCGGCGTCAGCACCCCCTTTGGCCTGCTGATCCTCTTCATCGGCATCGGCATCACCCTCAACCGGGTGCCCTGGCTGCCCGCCTTCCTGATGGAGCGCCGCTTTGCCGCCGAGCACCTCAAGCCGACCCTGCACAAGGGGGCGGATCTGCTGGCCCGCATCGACCGCTTCATCCGCCCGCGCCTGCTCATCCTGACCGGCAGCGTGACCATCAACCGCTGCAACGGCCTGCTCATCATGCTGGCCGCCCTGCTGCTGATGCTGCCGCTGGGCGCCATTCCCTTCACCAACGCCATGCCCGCCTGGGCCATCCTGCTGCTGGCCATCGGCATGTTGCAGCGGGACGGTCTCTTCGTCGCCCTCGGCTATGCCCTGGTCGCCGCCACCCTGGTCTGGTTCAGCGCCCTGGCCATCGGCCTGCTGATGGCGGGGCAGAATATCTCGACCCTGTTCGGCTGATCTGGCCCGGCCAAATGAAAGAGGGCGACCCCGGGTCGCCCTCTTTCCTGTTCACTGCGCCCCTCAGGGCGCCCCATCATGGGCCACCCGGTTGCGCCCGCCCCGCTTGGCCCGATAGAGCCACTCGTCCGCCCGGGCCAGCACGGTGCCAAGATCCTCTCCCGGCCGGATCAGGGTGGTGCCCAGACTCACGGTCACGGGGGCGGGATCCGGCGCCATGGCCGCCACTGCGGCGCGGATCCGCTCCGCCACCTTCAGCAATATCCCCTCGTCGATCTGCGGCAGCAGGATCAGAAACTCCTCGCCACCGCTGCGCACGAAGAGATCCTCCCCCCGCAACTGGGCAGAGACGCACTCGCAGACCCGGCACAGGACCTTGTCACCGGTCTGGTGGCCGAAGCGATCGTTGATCTGCTTGAAGTGATCGAGATCCAGCATGATGAGGCCGGTGAGATGCTGCCCCTGCACCCTGTGGTGATACTGGTCGAAGAAGAAGTGGCGGTTGTAGAGGCCGGTGAGCTGATCCGTCTCCCCGAGCCGCTTGAGCCGCTGTTGCAGCTCGTGCTGGCGGGTGATGCTGCGGGTCATCCAGGTCACCGCCCGCTTCCCCTCATATAAAGAGGGCAAGGGCGCTATCTTGCCCTCGAAACGCTGCATTCCCTGGGGCCCGGCGTCGGCGTCGATGCCGTCCACCTCGGCGGGGGAGAGGTCATACTCCACCACCTGCACTTGGCCGCTGGCGAGGGCCTGAGCCACCTGCGCCATCACCCACTGCGCCTTGTCCTCGGGCAGCACGTCCAGCAGTTGTCTGCCGATCAGCGGGTTGCCGTTCTGGTAGGACTGCTGCTCCATCCCGCCGATGTACTCGATGTAGTAGCCATCTTCGCTGAGGATGAAAACGGGATCCGGCAACTGGGCCATCACTTCGTAGAGTTGTGCCACTGAGAGCGCCATCCGAGCTCCTTACTATCCATGGGAGTAGGTCCCTGTACTCCTGTTATACAAGACTCATGGAGTATCGCACAGGGGCAGAAAGCTGCCTGCCGGGCGGGAAGGATGCGATCGGTGACGTGTTCACCGGACAAGCCTCCGGCAAAGTGAATGGTAGCAATCGGGGATGCTGTCAGAACCAGAATTCTCAGACAGTCAGGAAGGTGTTTTTGCCTTCAGGCAGTGCGACATGCCAACCCCTGTGACGTCAGGGGCGCCACAGGGGTATTCCCGCCCCCGGACAAGGGGGGCAAGGCCGGATCCCGGTCAAGAGGGATCCGGCGAGCCGGCATCAGCGGGCTGCGGATCGGCTGGCATTCCAGAGCAGTTCACCGCTCTTGAGATCCATCAGGCTCATGGCGAGCCGGTAGCGGCCCCCTTCAGAGAGGAGATCCCCGTAGAGCATGTAACCCGCCCCGGTCTGGCGACCCAGACGCACCAGGGAGGCGGGGTTCATGCCCCCCTGCTGGTATTCAAGCTGACCCGTGATGGCCGCCACCTGGCCCGGGTCTGCGAAACGAAAGCCGCTATTGGCCTGAATGCGCTGGATCATGGCCACCGCCAGGGGCTGGGTGCTGAAGGGCTCACCTGTACCGTTCTGGGGCGCCATCAGCAGCAGTACCGGGCTGCTGCCCGCCAGTGCCTGCACATCGGCGGCCTTCAGGAAGTCATCGGCCAGGGCGACCGCCAGCCCCGTCGGTGCCACGGGTTTGGGAGCAGGCACCGGCTCGGCCTTGTCAGGCTCGGCCACGGGTTTCTCTGGTTTGGTCACCGGCTTGTCCGGCTCGCCGACCGGCGCAGGCGTCCCCCCATAGGGATTGACCGCACATCCGCCCAGCAGCAGGGCACCCACCATCAACAAGGAACGCAGCTTCATCTTTTCTCTCCGCCAGAAGTCCGCAGGACGGACTTCGCCAAAAGCCCGTGGGGGCGGAGCACCAGCCCCGCATCCCTCCCATGCTAGAGACAAACCGGCTCCGGGTCGATGCGCAGCCGGCAATCAGGCGACAGGGATTGGCCCAGACAGGTGTATAAGGCAGGACAAGAACACAATACAGATGTCATGTGAATCTCAACCAAGCAACATCAATCCGCAGCCCCCCCCACAATATCGAGACTCCTTTCCCCAGATTGACCACTTATGAACGAGAAACATCCAACACAAACACGTCAATTAGGGAAAGTGCGAACAAGTATCCCACGAACAAAAAATGAAAATTTTAGTCATTTAATATCAATGGGTTACCATTAAATGCTCTCGTGCCATATGACTTATTCGCACCTTCCCTAGTTTGAAAGCCTCATCCAGAGTCAGTTATTTCCGATACTACGCCATATATCAGATAGTTGGGGATATTTCCCTGTTGATATTGAGAGGTGTGACATGAACGAGCATTACAACGCACACCGTACTAACTGGCCAAGATCGGGCGCGGTCTTGGTTCCCCCTCTTATTCGCTGAGACGAACCCGCTTGTCCAGGCCGCGAGACAGGATGTCGAGCGAGCGGCGCCGGGCCATGGATGGCCCGTCGGCGCGTGCCGTCGGACAAGCGGGTGAGACGAAGGAACCCGACGAAGTCGGGCGAATAAGCGGGGGTGGCCTTTCTTTTGGTGACTTTTCTTTGGCCACGCAAAGAAAAGTTACTCGACCAAGCCCGAAGGGCGGGCGAAACCCCTTCGAGGCCAGCGGCCTCGCGTCCTGCACGGCAAGGCCGTGCCACCACACAACGGCTCCTGCCGCCAACACCATGCCTCGGAACGGACGATTACGCCTGACGGCTAATCGACCCTACGATGGCAATGAAATGCCGCATAAAGACCCCTCCCCAGCCCTCCCCTTCGCAGGGGAGGGAGCCAAAGGGTCGCCACCAGCAAGGTGTGTGGCCGAACGGCGCCCAATCGTTATACCGGGCGCCGCCGGTAAAGGGGGGCGTGGCCGCCCCTATCGGCCCAGGAAGGGTTCCCAATCCTTGAACACCGGCTGCAACCCTGCCTGCCGCACGGCGGCGGCCACTTCCCCCACCGGCCTGTCGTCGTGGATGGCGAACTGCTCCAGCTCCTCTTTATCCCCCTCGGCATAGCCACCCGGCTGGGTGCGCGACTCGGCCGACATCTGGGTGATGCCAAGGCGCACCGCGCCGTTGCGAAACGTAGCCGACTCGCGGGTCGAGAGGGACAAGTCCAGCGTGGGCGAGAAGAGGCGCCAGGCGCAGATAAGCTGGGCCAGCTGGCGATCCGATATCACAACCTCCGGCTCCAACCCCCCGGTGCAGGGGCGCAGGCGCGGGAAGGAGAGCGAGTAGCGGCTCTGCCAGTGGTGGCGCTCCAGCCAGGCGAGGTGCTCGGCGACAAAGTAGCTGTCGGCGCGCCAGTCCGAGGAGAGACCGATCAGCGCCCCCAGCCCTATCTTGTCGATACCGGCACGGCCGAGCCGATCCGGCGTGGCGAGGCGCCATGCGATGTCCCGCTTGTTGCCACGCAGATGGTGGCGGGCATAGGTGGGGGCGTGGTAGGTCTCCTGATAGACCATGACCGAATCGAGGCCGAGGGTTTTCAGCTCGGCGTATTCGTCCTGAGAGAGGGGCTGCACCTCCATCCCCACCGTGCTGAAGTGACGGCGGATGATGGGCAACACCTGCCGAAAATAGGCGAGCCCCACCTTGTGCTCGTGCTCGCCGGTCACCAGCAGCACGCTGTCAAAGCCGCGCGCCTTGATGGCCAGACACTCGCGCTCAATCTCCTCGCTATTCAAGGTCTTGCGCTTGAGGCGGTTGCTCATGGAGAAGCCGCAGTAGGTGCAGTCGTTGGCGCAGAGGTTCGACAGATAGAGGGGCACATAGAAGCCGATGGTGTTGCCAAAACGCTGGCGAGTGAGCCGCTCGGCCTCGGCTGCCATCTGCGGCAGATACGCCTCGGCGGCCGGGGAGATCAGCGCCATAAAGTCCGCCAGGGTACGGCGGGAGGTATTCAGCGCCCGCTCTACATCGGCGGCGGTCTTGGCGCGGATCTGCATGCCGATATCGTCCCACTCCAGCTCGAGCCATCTATCGAGAAAACTCTCCGACTTTCTCTCAACCCCCTCCCGGCCTCCCCCTTCACAAGGGGGAGGTGTTAATCCGCCCCCCCGACCTCCTACTTCACAAGAGGGCGGAGTCGATACTCCCTCCCCTGGCAAGGGGAGGGTCGGGGTGGGGCCATTGGCATGCTGACTCATAACGCCCCCAGAAAATCGGTAAGCGGGCTGGAGGCTTGGGCCTGCAGGGCGCGGGCGCCGAGACCGGCTTCATAGGCACTGCGCCCGGCGGTGCAGGCCAGCGCAAAGGCGCGGCCCATGGCGATCGGGTCGCCGCTCACCGCGATGGCGGTGTTGACCAGCACGGCATCGGCGCCGAGCTCAAAGGCGGCGGCCGCATGGCTCGGCGCACCGATGCCCGCATCCACCACCACGGGCACATTGGCTTGCTCGACGATGATGGAGAGAAACTCCCGGGTCACCAACCCCTGATTGGAGCCGATGGGGGCGCCCAGCGGCATCACGGCAGCGCAACCCACCTCTTCGAGCCGCTTGCACAGCACGGGGTCGGCCCCGCAGTAGGGCAGCACCACAAAGCCCTCTTTCACCAGCTGCTCGGCGGCTTTCAACGTCTCGATGGGATCGGGCAGGAGGTAACGAGGGTCGGGGTGGATCTCGAGCTTGAGCCAGTTCGTGCCCAGCGCCTCGCGGGCGAGGTGGGCGGCAAATACCGCCTCGGCTGCGGTCTTGGCCCCCGAGGTGTTGGGCAGCAGCTTGACCCCGAGTTGCCGAAGGGGCGTGAGGATATCGTCGTGGGCCTTGCCCGGTTCGAGGCGCTTGATGGCCATGGTCACCAGCTGGGAGCCGCTTGCCTCGATGGCGGCGGCCATCAGTTCCGGGCGGGCAAACTTGCCGGTGCCGGTGAAGAGGCGCGAAGAGAAGGTGTGATCGGCAATCTTGAGCATGTCAGCCTCCCGCCACAGTGGTAAGTAGAGATGGAGTGCCGCCGCAAGGCAGAACACGCGAAGATGGGACTGCGAGCATCATGGGTCAGCCTCCGGCAATGGCGGTGAAGAGGTGGAGTTCGTCCCCGTCATTGAGACGGGTCTCGGCCCAGCGGCCACGGGGCAGCACGGCGCCGTTAAGGGCCACCGCTACCCCCTGAGGGGGAATCTCCTGCACCGCCAGCAGCTCAGTCAGGCGCTGGCCGGTGGGCAGCGTCAGCTCGATATCGTTCAATCGGATCTTCATGGTTAATTCTCCTGAGCCGGGTGGGTGCTGCCGCAGACCGGGCAATCGGGGTCGGGAGCCAGCGTGAGGGTCTGCCACTGATGGGTCAACGCATCGAACCGGCGCAATGTGCCCGCCACCGGGCTCGGCATCCCGAGCAGCAGTTTCAGTGCCTCCAGCGCCTGCAAAGAGCCCATCACCCCGACCAGCGGGCCGGTGACACCGCTGGTCTCGCAGCTCTGACTCACCTTGGTATCCAGCGGATAGAGGCAGGCGTAGCAGGCGTGATCGCTGCTGGTGCGCACCATCAGCTGCCCCTGCCAGCCCACTGCGGCGGCACAGACCCAGGGCTTGCCCTGGGCCACGCAGGCGGCGTTGATGGCCTGGCGGGTGGCGAGGTTGTCGCAGCAGTCGATCACCAGATCCACCTCGGTCACAAACCCCGGCAGGCTGGCGGCATCGAGTCGCTGATTGATGGCAATCAGCTCCACCAGCGGGTTGTGGGCCGCCAAGCGCTCGCGGGCCAGCTCCGCCTTGGAGTGGTTGACCGCCTCGCTATCGAACAGGATCTGGCGCGGCAGGTTGCTGGAATCCACCGTGTCGCCATCGGCCAGCCACAAGGTGCCCACCCCGGCGCCGGCCAGATAGAGGGCGAGCGGCGAGCCGAGCCCGCCGAGGCCCACGATCAGCACGGATTTATCTTTCAGCCGCGCCTGACCTGCTTCCCCCACTTCCGCCAGCATCAGCTGGCGGCCGTATCGCAGATACTCTTTGTCACTGAGAGAAGCGGCATCAGAGCGCATGTTCTGCCTCCCGTATCACGCAGGCCGAGCGCGGTTCATCCCCCGCCCCCACGGCAGCGAGCAGCCGCTCGGTCGCGCCCTGCCAGTCATCGCTCGCCGTGATGGCCGAGACCAGCGCAATGCTGCCGACCCCGCTTGCCTTGACCGCCGCCACCCGCTCCTCGCTGATGCCACCGATGGCCACCGTGGGCCACTGCGCCATCAGGGCGCGGTAGTGGTGCAGCCGCGCCAGCCCCTGGGGGCGCGAAGGCATCGCTTTGGTGTTGGTCGGGAAGATATGGCCGAGCGCGATATAGGAGGGGGCAAGCTCGCGGGCCCGCATCAGCTCGAAGTAGCCGTGGGTGGAGATGCCAAGGCGCAGCCCCGCCGCCTGAATGGCGGCGAGATCGGCGGTCTCCATATCCTCCTGCCCCAGATGCACGCCCCAGGCCCCCGCCTCGATGGCCTGCTGCCAGTAGTCGTTGATAAAGAGCCGCGCCCCATGGCGGCGACCGAGCGCGACCGCATCACGAATGGCCGGCGCCACCTCTGTGGCGGGCAGATTCTTGATCCGTAGCTGGATGGTCTTGACCCCGGCCCCCAGCAGACGCTTGAGCCACTTGACCGAATCCACCACCGGATAGAGGCCGAGGTGGTGTTCGGTCGGCGCGAAGGGGCCCTGCGGCAGACGGGCGCTGCTCGCGTCATAAAGTCCGAAGCGGCGATCGAGCGGCGATCCCGCCAGCACGGCACGGGGGAAGTGGGCAAGATCAGCAGGCCAGCCGAGATGGGCGATGGGGCCGGGGCCGGCCCCCACCCCTTGCGCCGCCGCCAAGCCCTGTTGCAGGTAGGCGCGCGCCAGGGTGATGGCGTCCTCCACCGGATAGTCCTGCGCCACCACGGCGGCGATGGCGCTGGCGTAAGCGCAACCGGTGCCGTGACCGTGGCGGGTATCGAGGCGCGGCGCGGCGAGCCAGAATTCGCGGGTCTCATCCTGGTAGTAGTCGAGGCAGAGATCCCCGCCCCATTCAAGGTGGCCCCCCTTGACCAGCACGGCGCGAGCGCCGAGTTCGCGCAGCCGCCGGGCGGCGAGGCGCACCAGCTCGGGACTGGTGGCGGGCAGGCCGGTCAGGGCTTCCAGCTCGGGACCATTGGGGGTGATCAAGGAGAGGCGCGGCAGCAGGTGCTCGCGCACCGCCACCAGCATGCCGGGCTCCGCCATGGGGGTGCCGGTGCTGGCGATGGCCACCGGGTCGTAGACCACGAAGGGAGCCTCGACGGTCGACAACCTGCGTGCCAGCACCTCCACATGCAGCCGGGTCGGCAGCAGGCCTATCTTGATGGCGGCGGGTGGCAGATCCAGCCCCAGGGCATCGATCTGGGCGGCGAAGGTCTGCATCAGCACGGGGTCGACCATCTTCACCGCCACCGAGTTCTGGGCGGTGATGGCGGAGATGACAGAGCAGCCGTGCACGCCGAGGTCATGCATTGTGTGCAAGTCGGCCTGAATGCCGGCCCCGCCGCCGGAGTCGGACCCGGCGATGGTCCAGACCACGGGGCGGGCCTGCGTCACGGCGGACAGGTCGGCGGGGCTGACAGCCCCGCGCTCGCAGCTCACGCCTCCTCCCCTGCGGCCTGCTTCAGGGTCGCCGCCTGATGGTAGATCTCGCCGCCGGTCTCCTTGAAGGTTTCAGCCATGCGGGCCATGCCGCTCTCCACCTCGGCCACCACCCGCTCCTGCTGACCGTCCATGCCGACCAGCTTTATCTCTACGGCTTCCAGCTTGGCGGCGTAGTCGCGCACGTCCTGGGTGATCTTCATGGAGCAGAACTTGGGCCCGCACATGGAGCAGAAGTGTGCCACTTTGCCGGACTCCTGAGGCAGGGTCTCGTCGTGGTAGGCGCGGGCGGTGTCGGGATCCAGGGCCAGGTTGAATTGATCCTCCCAGCGGAACTCGAAGCGCGCCTTGGACATGGCGTTGTCGCGGATCTGGGCGCCCGGGTGGCCCTTGGCAAGGTCAGCAGCGTGGGCGGCGATCTTGTAGGTAATGAGCCCCTGCTTCACGTCCTCCTTGTTGGGCAGGCCCAGGTGCTCCTTGGGGGTCACGTAGCAGAGCATGGCGCAGCCGTACCAGCCGATGAGCGCGGCGCCGATGCCGGAGGTGAAGTGATCGTACCCCGGTGCAATGTCGGTGGTGAGCGGGCCCAGGGTATAGAACGGCGCCTCGTGGCAGTGCTCGAGCTGCTCGGTCATATTGCGCTCGATCATGTGCATGGGTACGTGGCCGGGGCCCTCGATCATCACCTGCACGTCGTATTCCCAGGCAATCTTGGTGAGCTCGCCCAGGGTGCGCAGCTCGGCGAACTGGGCCTCGTCGTTGGCGTCATAGACGGAGCCCGGACGCAGACCGTCACCCAGCGACAGACTGACGTCATAGGCGGCGCAGATCTCGCAGATCTCGCGGAAGTGCTCGTAGAGGAAGTTCTCCTTGTGGTGCGACAGGCACCACTTGGCCATGATGCTGCCACCACGCGACACGATGCCGGTGAGGCGCTTGGCAGTCATCGGCACGAAGCGCAGCAAGACGCCGGCGTGGATGGTGAAGTAGTCCACCCCCTGCTCGGCCTGTTCCAGCAGGGTGTCGCGGAACAGCTCCCAGGTGAGGTCTTCGGCGATGCCGTTGGTCTTCTCCAGCGCCTGGTAGATGGGCACGGTACCGATGGGCACCGGGCTGTTGCGCAGGATCCACTCGCGGGTCTCGTGGATGTAGCGGCCGGTGGAGAGATCCATCACGGTGTCGGCACCCCAGCGGGTGGACCAGACCAGCTTCTCCACTTCCTCTTCGATGCTGGAAGTGACCGCCGAGTTGCCGATGTTGGCGTTGATCTTCACCAGGAAGTTGCGGCCGATGATCATGGGCTCCGCTTCCGGGTGGTTGATGTTGCTGGGGATGATGGCGCGACCGGCGGCCACCTCATCGCGCACGAACTCGGGGGTGATGTTCTGGGGCAGTCTGGCGCCAAAGCCCTGACCCGGGTGCTGGGTGCGCAGGAGTTCTGAGCGCACCCGCTCGCGGCCCATGTTCTCGCGCAGGGCGATAAATTCCATCTCGGGAGTGACGATGCCTTGGCGGGCATAGTGCAGCTGGGTGACCCGGCGGCCCGGCTTGGCACGGCGGGCGCTCGGCAGATGTTCGAAGCGCAGGTGATCCAGCCCCTCGTCCGCCAGCCGCTCCTGAGTGAAGGTGGAGCTCAGCCCGTCCAGCGCGTCGGTGTCATCGCGCTCCAGCACCCAGTTCTCCCGCAGGCGCGGCAGACCGCGGCGCACGTCGATGGGGGCGGCCTCTTCCCCATAGGGGCCCGAGGTATCGTAAACCGGCACCGGCTCGTTGGGCTCGAACTGGGGAGCGTCCTTGGTGCCGCCGACGAAGGTGTCGGCCAGCTGGATTTCCCGCAGTGGCACCCGGATGTCAGGGCGAGAACCCTGGATAAAGATGCGGCGGGAGTTGGGGTGCGCCATCCCCTTGAGGTTGTCGATAAAGGTCTGGGCGCTGGAGCGCTGCTCGCGGCGGCTGGATTTGGTGGTATCAGATACATTGGTAGACATAGCAAAACTCACATTAACTGGTTGAAGTTATGGGTGTTTGCTTGTCTGGAGTTCGAGGAGAAGATGAACTTGCGGCGGGGTGTGCTCGGGGGAGTGAGCCGGGCATGGATCTTCCCTGCTCTGCCGTCCCGTTGTTTCCCTAGTCTGGAAACCCGGCGCCCTAAGGACAACCGGACGGGACAACCTCCCCCTGTGCGCCTGTGCCAGCCAGAGGCGGTCTGCCTCCAGCTGGCGGGAAGGTGTGCCTTCCCTAGCGCGGTAACCCGCAAGTTACCCTTGTTTCCCTTCGCAGGTCTTAACCTGATCAGGTTCCACGGATCCCGAATTAACGGTCTCAGCTTAGCGTCGTTCGACGGTCAGCACTCCGACAAGATGTGCGCCAGTATAAGTGGGGAAATTTAAAGTACAAGCCATTAACAAGGGGAAAGGGAGAGAGGTCTCACTCTTCGGCGTCGAGGGGATCCTCGGGGTCGGGAATGAGGATATCGGTGAGGCGGCCCTCTTCATCCCGGCTCAGCACCAGGCGGCGACCCGGTTGCAAATCGGCAGCGCTGCCGTTGATCCAGCGAGTGTCAGCATCAAACACCAGCACGCCGAGTTCCTGTAGCAGCAATGCCTGCTGATTGTGGGTGAGCAGTCGATCCTCCGCCCGCCGCCAGCTGGCCCCGAGCGCCGGATCCGGCGCCCCGTCGAGCACCCGGATCGTCTCGGCGACGCCGTAGCGGCTCTGGATCGCGAGGTGCATGCCGGGCACGAGTCCGTCCGGCTGCGCCACGCCGTGCAGTTCGGCACTGCCGAGCTCCAGCTCAGCCCCCTGGAATTGCAGGCGCACCCCGTCGTTGTGCTCCAGCTCCACCAGCCAGAGCTCGGCGTCGTCGGCAAGGGTGCAGAAGGGCAACAGCAGCAGGCAGAGTGCGGTTCGGGTCATGGCAGGCGGTCCGGGGTCACGGGGTGAGGTTTAACTATGGCCCCGGACGGGCAATTTTTCCCGGTCCGCCCTGACCGGTCAGTCATCCTCCCGGCACTGGCTCAGGCGCATGCCGTCAAACTTGCACTCCAGCTCCAGCCAGCGTCCCTCGAACGGGGAGAGGCTCCCATCCGAGGTGACATAACCCCAGATCCGTCCCCCTTCCACCGGCCCTTCCAGTTCCATCTCGTCCTCCTCTTCCAGCGCCTCCACCTCGCGAACGAGCCGCCGCGCCCCTGCCGCCGTCTCCTGCACGACCCCTTCCAGATCGACCCAGGTCCCGCCGAGATCGTCCTCATCCAAGCCATCCTTGAAGCGGGTGCGCTCATCGATCACGAAGGGAATGCCATTGACCATCAACTGGCCAAGCTGCCAGGTGGTGCGGCCCGTGAGCTTGAACTCGGCCGCCTGCACCAGACCAAAAGGCAATAGAATCAATAACCAGAAGGCGCAGAGAGACTTCTTCATCGGGGATCCTCGGGGTTACACTGGCACACAGGATGACCCATCCGGTGTGAAATGGCCGTGAAATAGCGGCACAGACCAGGAGATCAGAGCATGAAAATACTGGTGGTGGAAGACAGTCCCCAGGTGGCGGAGACCATCATGGACTATCTGGCGCTGGCCGGGCACAGGGTGGACTGCGCCTATCATGGCCAGGCCGCGCTGCAACTGCTGGCCCAGGAGCGCTTCGACGTCATCATCATGGACGTCATGATGCCGCGCCTCGACGGCCTGCGTACCGTGGAGCGGCTGCGTGCGGACGGCATCGCGACCCCGGTGCTCTTTCTCACCGCCCGTGACAGCCTGGAGGACAAGCTGGCAGGCTTTCGGGCGGGGGGCGACGACTATCTGGTCAAGCCGTTCGCCATGGAGGAGCTGGAGGTGCGCCTGGAGGCCCTCAGCCTGCGTGGCCCCAGAGGGGACATGGGCGTGCTCTGCTTTGGCGATCTGACGGTGGATCCCGCCAGCGGCCGCACCACCCGCGCCGGGGTGGAGCTCAAGCTCGGCAAGATCCCGTTCCAGATCCTCACCCTGCTGGTGAAGCGCGCGCCCCAGCTGGTGACGCGCCAGGAGGTGCTCGACACCGTCTGGGGCGACGAGGAGCCCGACTCCGACGCCCTGCGCAGCCACATCTATGCCCTGCGCAGCGCCCTCGACAAGCCCTTCCCCACCCCCATGCTGGAGACCCTGCACGGCCAGGGCTACCGGCTGGTGACCCCATGACGAACCCGACGCCGCCCCTTGCCTCCGGCCTGCCGAGCCTGCGCCGGCGCCTGGTGCTGGCGCTGGGAGGGGCCGGTCTGCTGCTGCTGGTGATCCTGAGCCTGCTGATGGTGGTGGCCGAGAACAAGATGGAGGAGCTGAGCCTGCGCCACTGGCTGGAGGCGGAGGCAACCCGCTATGACGACGACTGGTTGCGCCTCGGGATGGCGGCCCCCGCCCCCAGTCCGCGCCAGTTCTCCAGCTACTGGACAGAGGCGGGCCGCCTGCCCGCCTGGCTCAAGGCCTACCAGAGCTCCGGCTTCTTCGAGCATCAGCTGGGCCGGGAGGACAAGCACTTCCTGGTACGCGCCCACCCCTCGGGTCAGGGGCTGCTCTATCTGGTGTTCAACGACGATGCGGACGACTACCTCGACCCTTACGAAGCCAAGCTGCATCTGGTGACCCGCCTCATCGGCCTGGCCCTGCTGCTGGGGAGCCTCGCCTTCGGCATCTGGCTGGTGCGTCACATCACCAGGCCGCTGGAGCGGCTGCGCCAGCGGGTCGCCCACCTGACCCCGGATCAGGGGGACTTCGTGCCCGATGCCCCCTGGCAGGAGCTGCGAGAGATAGAGCAGGCGCTGCTGGCGGGCAAGCACGAGGTAGCCGCCGTGTTTGCCCGTGAACAGGAGTTCAGCCGCTTTGCCAGCCACGAGCTGCGCACCCCCAACATGGTGATCCAGGGATCCGCGGCCCTGCTCGGCAAGGTGAATGACCTGCCCGCCCCGGCAGCCCGCGCCGTCAGCCGCATCCGCGCCGCCGCCGACGAGATGGCCCTGCTCACCGAAACCTTCCTGCTGCTGGGACGCAAGGAGGCCGTGGAGCGCCCGCCCCAGCAGGTGGCGCCGCTCATTCGCCGGGAGCTGACCCGCCTCGCTCCCCTGCTGCAACGGGAGACGCTGGACATTCGCCTGCAACTGGACGAGGAGAGCGAGGTGCAGGCCCCCCTCTCCCTGCTCGCCATCGCCCTCGGCAACCTCTTGAAAAACGCCCTGAGCTACGCCGAGGGGCACATCGAGATCACCCTGCACGAGCAGGTGCTCACCATCAGCAACCCCACCGCCGCCGCGCCGGATCAGATCCTCGGCTACGGCTGCGGTCTCACCATCATCCAGCGCATCTGCGAGAAGCTGGGCTGGCAGATTGAGACCCATCTGGTGGAGGGGGTCTTCAGCGCCCGGCTGGTGATGATCCCCGGCGCCCCCGGGGCGGCATAACCCCCTGATTCCCGGCCCTTCTTCCCGGCTGTTCAACACTGTGGGAGAAGGGAGACACTTCCCGGCAAGCCCGCAGCCTTCCAGCCCACCCCCCAGATAGCAACAAGGCGCCCGAGGGCGCCCTGTGTTTACCTGTCTGACACTCGTTTGGGACTCATTCCGCCGGCTTGTGCTTGCGGCTCGCCTTGAGCTCGAGGAACTCGATGATCTTGCCCGCCACGTCCTTGCCGGAGGCGGCTTCCACCCCCTGCAGACCGGGGGAGGAGTTCACCTCCAGCACCAGCGGGCCGCGGGCGCTACGCAGGATGTCCACCCCGGCCACGTCCAGCCCCATGATCTTGGCGGCCTGCACGGCGGTGGCACGCTCTTCCGGCGTGATCTTGATGGCTTCGGCTGTGCCACCCCGGTGCAGGTTGGAGCGAAACTCCCCCGGCTGGGCCTGGCGGCGCATGGCGGCCACCACCTTGCCGTTGACCACCAGGCAGCGGATGTCGGCGCCGTTGGCCTCGCGGATGTACTCCTGCACCAGGATGTTGTTGTTGGTCTGGATAAAGGCCTCGATGACGCTCTCCGCGGCCTTCTGGGTTTCGCACAGCACCACGCCAATCCCCTGGGTGCCCTCCAGCAGCTTCACCACCAGGGGGGCGCCCCCCACCATGGTGATGAGATCCGGTACGTCGTGGGTGCTGTGGGCATAGCCGGTCACCGGCAGGCCGATGCCGTGACGGGAGAGCAGCTGCATGGCTCGCAGCTTGTCCCGGGAGCGGGAGATGGCCACCGAGCTGTTGAGAGCCATGGTGCTCATCATCTCGAACTGGCGCAGCACGGCGGTGCCATAGAAGGTGATGCTGGCACCGATGCGCGGGATCACGGCGTCATAGCTCTCCAGCTCCCGTCCTTCGTAATGGATGGAGGGGCTGTGGGAGGCGATGTTCATGTAGCAGCGCAGGGTGTCGAGCACCTCGACCTGATGCCCACGGGCCCGGGCCACCTCGACCAGACGGCGGGTGGAGTAGTTGTTGGGCTCACGGGATAAAATGGCAATATTCATGGAAATGGCAGACCTGATAATCGGACTGGAGAGTATAAGGTGCCATGAACGACTGGCAACGCCAATCCTTTCCCCTCACCATGCGCGGTTCTGCAAGAACAGGCAAAAACCGAGAGTGCCGCACTCAAGAACAGACCGTTCTGCAAGACGGCGCCAGCCACCAGCCCTCATGCCCGATGGCCCACAGCGACGTCAATGGGGGCCGCGCAGCCCTTGCTGCAACTCAAGCAGCAGGGCGACCTCCTGCAAACGGCGCGCCGTGGTGCCGGCCCAGCCTCCCAAAGGCACGGGGGCCAGCAGGGTCTGGGCGATGCAGTGGCGATAGAGGGGTCCCTCATGTTGCCAGCCCCGCATCCCGTCGACGTCGTGATGGTGCAGCCACTCCAGGTTGCCGCGGCGAAGCAGCTCGATGCGCCGCCCGTCCTTGAAGTGCAGGCAAAGCCCCTTCTTCTCCACCCCGGGACCGGCATACTTGTCGAGCCAGAGGGTCAGGGGCACCCCTGCCGCCTCGCCGCGCAGGCAGGCTCGCCCCTCGGCGGTCTCCAGATCCCCGCGCCGGATGGGCTGCCCCAGCCGGTCGCAGACGTCCTCCGCGATCAGGTGCAGGCGGTCGTCTCCACCCAGGGCCACCAGCAGTTCCCGGATCATCGCCAGCAGATGGGTGCCGATGTCGAGGATCACCCCGTCTGGATGGCGCAGGACCCGCCGATCCGGCTCCCCGGTGGCGAAGTTGAGGGCACAGGGATGCCCCGTCTCGTCCAGGCCGCAGGGTTCCAGCAAAAAGCCCTCCACCGCGCTGATATCGGCGAGGGTGGCCAGCCCGACCCCGGCGAAGCCTGGTGCCCGAGGCTGCCAGCCTTCATCCAGTTTGCCGCTCAGCAGCAACTGCTGGATGGCATTGCGGGCCATCCAGTGATCCAGCGCCAGCACCCTGGCTGCGACCTCGGGGTCCGCCAGCAGGGCGTGCAGGCGATCGTGCTGGGCCAGGGTGGCCACCACGGGTTTCTCCACCAGGATGAGGGGAATGGCGCTGGCCAGTGCCTGCTCCAACACGGGCAGATGCAGCAGGGAAGGGGTGGCGATCACCAGCCGATCCAGGGGTTTGGCCAGCAGGGCTTCCAGGGTCGGCGCAGACATGACGCCGGGCAGGGTGATGGCGGGATCAAAGCCCCATATCTCGGTATTTTCGGCCAGGGCTGCGAGTGCAGGCAGATAGGCTGTCTGCACCACAGCCCCCAGACCGACAAATCCAATCTTCATGGCAACCTCGATATGGCGTGCGTACCCGGCGTCTGCCCCGCACCGCGTGAGGCGAGGCAGACGGGGATCAGTGCAGGTTGGGTCCCAGCCAGCGTTCGGCCTCTGCCAGGGTCATCCCCTTGCGCTGGGCGTAGTCTTCCACCTGATCCTGCTGGATCTGGGCCACCGCGAAGTATTTGCTCTCAGGGTGGGAGAAGTACCAGCCGGATACCGCCGCCCCCGGCCACATGGCGTAGGACTCGGTGAGCTGCATGCCGATGGCCTGTTCCACGTCCAGCAGCTCCCAGATGCTCCCCTTCTCGGTGTGCTCCGGGCAGGCCGGGTAGCCCGGCGCCGGACGTATCCCCTGATAATTTTCGCGAATCAGTTCCTCGTTGCTGAGTGCCTCGTCCGGGGCATAGCCCCAGTGCACTTTGCGCACCTGCTCGTGGAGGTATTCGGCAAAGGCCTCGGCGAGGCGATCGCACACCGCCTGGATGAGAATGGCGTTGTAGTCGTCGTGGTCCGCCTTGTAGGCCTTGGCGATGGCCTCCTCGCCGATGCCGCCGGTCACCGCGAAGGCGCCGATCCAGTCGGGCTTGCCGCTCTCCTTCGGCGCCACATAGTCCGCCAGACAGTAGTTGGGGAAGCCCTGCTTCTCGCTCTGCTGGCGCAGGTGGTGCAGCACCTTGCGCACCTGGGTGCGGGTCTCGTCGGTGTAGACCTCGATGCTGTCCCCCACGGCGTTGGCGGGGAACAGGCCGACAATGCCGGCGCAGCGCACGCTCTGATCCTTCTCCAGCTGGTCCAGCATGGCGTTGGCGTCGGCGTAGAGGCGCGTCGCCTCCTCCCCCACGACTTCATCCTCCAGAATGCGGGGGAACTTGCCCGCCAGCTCCCAGCTCAGGAAGAACGGCGTCCAGTCGATGTAGGGGCGCAGCACCGAGATGGGCACGTTTTCGAACTTCTGTACGCCGGGCTCCCGGGGCGCCGGGGGCTCATAGCCCACCCAGTCCAGCTGATGGCGGTTGGCCCGGGCATGGGCCAGGCTGACCGGCTTGGAGCGCGGCTGCTTGCGGGCATGCTGATCCCGGGCAATCTCGTACTCCTTGTCGATGCGGGCGACGAAGGCGGGCTTGAGCTCCGGGCTCAGCAGGCTCTGGGCCACCCCCACGGCGCGGGAGGCGTTGGAGACATAGACCACGGGCTCGGAGTAGTTCTGCTCTATCTTCACCGCGGTGTGGGCCTTGGAAGTGGTGGCACCGCCGATGAGCAGCGGCAGCTTGAACCCCTGACGCTCCATCTCCTTTGCTACATGCACCATCTCGTCCAGGGACGGAGTGATGAGGCCCGACAGGCCGATGATGTCGGCGTTCACTTCCCGGGCCGTCTTGAGGATAGTCTCGCAGGAGACCATGACCCCGAGATCCACGATCTCGAAGTTGTTGCACTGGAGCACCACCCCGACGATGTTCTTGCCGATGTCGTGCACGTCGCCCTTGACGGTGGCCAGCACGATTTTGCCGTTGCTGGAACCGCCGGACTTCTCCGCCTCGATGTAGGGTTGCAGGTAGGCCACCGCCCGCTTCATCACCCGGGCCGACTTCACCACCTGGGGCAGGAACATCTTGCCGGCGCCGAACAGATCGCCCACCACGTTCATGCCGTCCATCAGCGGCCCCTCGATGACGTGCAGCGGCTTCTCGGCTTGGGCGCGCGCCTCCTCGGTGTCCTCCTCGATGAAATCAGTGATCCCCTTGACCAGGGCGTGTTCGAGCCGCTTGCCCACCGGCCAGCTGCGCCACTCCTGATCCCGCGGATCCTCCGCCTGGGCACCCGCGCCGCGATACTTCTCGGCGATGGCCAGCAGCGCCTCGGTGGCGTTGTCGTTGAGGTTCAGCACTACCGCCTCGACCTTCTCTTTGAGCTCGGCCGGGATGTCTTCGTAGATGGCAAGCTGGCCCGCGTTGACGATCCCCATGTCCATGCCGTTCCTGATGGCGTGGTAGAGGAAGACAGCGTGGATGGCTTCGCGCACCGGCTCGTTGCCACGGAAGGAGAAGGAGACGTTGGAGACGCCGCCGGAGATCATGGCGTGGGGCAGGTGCGTTTTGATGTCCTTCACCGCCTCGATGAAGTCCACCGCGTAGTTGTTGTGCTCGTCGATGCCGGTCGCCACCGCGAAGATGTTGGGGTCGAAGATGATGTCTTCCGGCGGGAAGCCGACGCGGTCCACCAGAATGCGGTAGGCGCGCTGGCAGATCTCGAACTTGCGGGCACGGGTATCAGCCTGGCCCACCTCGTCGAACGCCATGACGATGACGGCGGCGCCGTAGCGACGCAGCAGTTTCGCCTGCTCGATGAATTTGTCCTCCCCCTCCTTCATGGAGATGGAGTTGACCACCGGCTTGCCCTGCACGCACTTGAGGCCCGCCTCCAGCACCTCCCACTTGGAGGAGTCGATCATCACCGGCACCCGGGCGATATCCGGTTCCCCGGCGATGAGGTTCAGGAAGCGCACCATGGCCGCCTCGGCGTCCAGCATCCCCTCATCCATGTTGATGTCGATGATCTGGGCGCCGTTTTCCACCTGCTGCTTGGCCACATCCAGGGCCTCGTCGTAGAGCCCCTCTTTTATCAAGCGCTTGAACTTGGCCGAACCGGTGACGTTGGTCCGCTCACCCACGTTCACGAACATGGAGTCCGCCGTGATGATGAGAGGCTCCAGGCCCGACAACCGGCAGGCTACCGGCAGATCCGGCAGGGCGCGGGGCTTGATGCCCGCCACGGCGTCCGCCATGGCGCGGATGTGGGTCGGGGTGGTGCCGCAGCAGCCGCCCACCAGGTTGAGAAAGCCGCTTTGGGCCCACTCGCGGATATGCTCCGCCATCTCGACCGCGTCCAGATCGTACTCGCCAAACGCATTGGGCAGACCGGCATTGGGGTGGGCGCTGACATGGGTCTCGCTGATGCGGGACAGCTCCTCCACGTACTGGCGCAGCTCGTCCGGCCCCAGCGCACAGTTGAGGCCGAAGGAGACCGGTTTGACGTGGCGAAGGGAGTGGTAGAAGGCCTCGGTGGTCTGGCCCGAGAGGGTACGACCGGAGGCGTCCGTGATGGTGCCGGAGATCATCACCGGCAGGCTGTAACCCAGCTCCTCGAACACCAGGTCCACCGCGAAGGCGGCCGCCTTGGCGTTGAGGGTGTCGAAGATGGTCTCGATCAGGATGATGTCGGCACCGCCCTCGATGAGGGCGTGGGTCGATTCGGTGTAGGCGGCCACCAGCTCGTCATAGGTGACGTTGCGCTTGCCCGGATCGTTCACGTCCGGCGAGATGGAGGCGGTACGGTTGGTGGGGCCCAGTACCCCTGCCACAAAGCGCGGTTTCGCCGGGTCCTTGGCGGTCCACTCGTCCGCCACGGCGCGGGCCAGGCGGGCCGCCTCCCGGTTTATCTCGGCCGAGAGCGCTTCCATCTCGTAGTCCGCCATGGCGATGCGGGTGGCGTTGAAGGTGTTGGTCTCGAGGATGTCGGCCCCGGCGGCACAATACTGGTCGTGGATCTCGCGAATGACGGCGGGACGGCTCAACACCAGCAGGTCGTTGTTGCCCTTGATGTCGGTATGCCAGTCGGCAAACCGCTCCCCCCGATAGTCCGCCTCACCGAGTTTGTAACCCTGGATCATGGTGCCCATGGCCCCGTCGATGATCAGGATCCGCTCCTTGAGACAGGCTTCCAGCCTGGTTGTGACATCCGCTTTCTTGTTCGACTCTCTGCTCGACACCGCTCGTACCCCTTACATCCATGCAACTGCGTGATGCCCATCCTAGCAGCAATCAAATTAAATGGAAATCTAGCCGTCTATCTGTCCGTGGTGACGATTAAATATAACCATAAATAGGTAATGAGCATGATCTAACCCGGGAGTACCCTATGCCCGTCCTCAAGAGGGATACGTGCTTGCTGTTTACCAAAGAGAAAAATAACTATGAGCGTCTACTACACACTCTGCTTCCTGGCAGCGTTGGCGATCTTCATCGCCTTTGCCAACCAGTATGTTGTGAAGATCCAGACCACCATCGCCATCACTGCGGGCTCCATGCTGATCTCCGCGCTGCTGGTGCTGTTTGGCAAACTGGGTTGGTTCAATCTGGAGCCTCTCGCCATCAAGACCATGGAGAGCATCGACTTCCAGAACTTCCTGTTGAAGGGGATCCTGGGCTTCCTGCTGTTCGCCGGCGGCCTTGGCATCAACCTCAAGGCGTTGCGTAGCCAGAAGTGGGAAATCACCATTCTGGCCATAGCCGCCACCCTGCTCTCCACCTTCCTCATCGGCTACGGCTTCTGGTTCATCGCCAAGCTGCTGGGCTGGGATGTGCCGCTGGTCTACTGCATGTTGTTCGGTGCCCTGATCTCCCCCACTGACCCGATTGCCGTACTGGCCATCGTCAAAAAGATGAAGGCGCCACCCCAGATCGCCATCCAGATCGAGGGGGAATCCCTGTTCAACGACGGTGTCGGTCTGGTCATCTTCGCCACCGTGTTTGCCGTGGCCTTTGGCGGCGTGGAGCCCACCTTCGGCAGCGTGGCCGGTCTGTTCCTGCATGAGGCTCTCGGCGGCATCCTGTTCGGGGCCGTGCTGGGTCTCATCGCCCACGTGATGATCAGCGCCACCGACGACGGCTCCCTGGAGCTGCTGCTGACCCTCTGCATCCCGACCGCGGGCTTCGCCTTCGCCAACATGATCGGCGTCTCCGGCGCCCTGGCCATGGTGGTGACCGGCATCATGATCGGCAACTGGACCCGTCATTCCGGCTTCTCCGAGCAGAGCCAGCACCACCTGGATCACTTCTGGGAGTTGATGGATCAGTTCCTCAACGCCCTGCTGTTCCTGCTGATCGGTCTGGCACTGGTGCTGCTGGACCTCGACTGGCGCGACTGGATCCTGCTGGTCATCGCGGTGCCGCTCTGCCTGGCTGCCCGCTTCATCAGCGTCTCCCTGCCCTATGTGACGTTCCGCAAGTTCCGCAGCTACAACACCTTCTCGGTGCGCATCCTCACCTGGGGCGGCCTGCGTGGCGGTCTGGCCATGGCCATGGCCCTGGCACTGCCATCCGGTGTCATGATGATCCCGGAACACAACGTCGATCTGCGCCAGGTGATCCTGGTGATGACCTACTCGGTGGTGATGTTCTCCATCGTGGTACAGGGCATGACCATTACCCCCATGATCACCGCCGCCAAGAAGGCCTGTGGCGACGCCTGAGCCCGTCCCTGACCGGCAATGAAAAGGGCTCCCAAGGGAGCCCTTTTGTCATCCCCGTGGCAGAGAAAAACAGGGAATGACTGGGTGAACGCACAATTAGTGTTTGCTTTTTACACATTTCGAGGAGAGAATGCGCGCCGGCTAGTTAATCAGCCCTGATTATGTTCGCAATGCTTCACCTCACGATGAATCCTGCCAGTACCCGCATAACCTTCTTCTGATTTACTCGCCTTGAGAACCGTTCAGGCTGTCTGCCTGCGTTGCCCGGCTCTCACGGTGCAGACCCGATCTGCCCACTCCCAAGTAGCATCATGCATCCGCGTGGTCCTTGGCGCCTTCCTTGAAAGTGCAGACGCCCCTGAACCGGGCTGGGTATTCCTGCGCGCTCGTCCGCCATCGTGCTGACCGCGCCCATTGACCTGACATTTGCCAATACAAGGAGCAAACACTTAATTTATATAGAGAAATACCATGATGAAACACGTACAGATCCGCAAACCCCTGCGTCGCAGCAAACCCATCAACCTGCCCGTGCAAGAGCACGACGACGATGCGTTCCTGATCCAGTTCAGCACCCGCTTCAGCGGCGGCTTCGCCATCTCCTGTGATGGCATCGCAGGCGAGTTCTCCATCGAAGAGCTCAACTGACCTTGCCTGCCCAGGCAGCGCCCGATGCAGACAGGCCGCAACTCACGGCGGCCTCCTTGCCTGACGTCATAGTCTGCATGGCCCCGCTCCCCGAGCGGTGGCTAGACCCCGCAAGTCTCCTTGTCCGGCGCCTCCAGCAGCAGGCACTCCTCCTCGCCGGCTCCCAGCCTGACCCGTTTGCCCTGACTCAGCCCCAGCTTGGCGAGTAGCCGGACCGAGCGCTCATTGCCCGGAGTGACGATGGCGACCACCCGCTCGATGCCGAGCCGTTCGCGGCCATCTGCCATGGCCGCCCGCGCGGCTTCGATGGCATAGCCCTGGCCGCGCCAGGCGGGCAGGAAGGCATAGCCGATGTCTTCACAGGGCAGGGTATCGCGCTTGATGAGCCCGCAGATGCCGAGCCTGGCCCCGTCTTCCCGCCGCACCACCAGATAGAGTCCGTGACCGTGGCGGGCATAACTGACCGCAGGCCCCTGCTGGATGTAGTTTTCGGCATCCGCCAGGGTACGCACCCCGCGATCGCCGATGTAGCGGTGAAAATCACCATCGTTGAGCAGTTCGAGAATGAAGGGGGCATCGACAACGGTCAGTTCGCGCAGTTCCAGGCGCTCGGAGAGGATCATGACATGGGCTCGTTCGGCAGAGAGAGTGTCCAAGACTGCTCCCGCCCCGCTTCCTTGGCAAGACCCGGACGATATTTTCGCCCCCGGGAGCCGCGTCCCCGCTATACTGCCCACCCCATGGAACAGGCAGGAGAACGGCCATGACCGATACCCCCGAATTTTTTGATGAAGAGACACTGCTGGAGATGGTGGAGAACCAGCTCGCCGACGGCCATCCCCTCCAGGTGAAAGCCACCCTGATGCGCCTGGTGATGAAGGGCACCCCGCGGGAAGAGGCGCTGCAATACATCGCCTGCGCCCTGGGCGCCGAACTCATGGCCATGGAGGCCGAACAGGGCCCCTTCAACCTCGTCCGTTACGGCGAGTTCCTCGACAGCCTGCCCGAGATGCCCTGGGCCGAATGACCCGGGCCGATTAGGCAAGCCCCGGCGCCAGCCATTATCATTACTGCCACCACCAATGACGGGAGTTTGACATCCTCCCCCACCTTAGCGCTTCGCGTCACAGGAGGGGGATTCCCATTACTGGGTGATAGCTGCTCGCGCAGTACCGGGTTCCTGCTTCATCGGGCGGCCTGATTGCACCACGCCTCCACAGGCTAAAACGGCGTGTCCC
>NZ_JAGKRH010000285.1:0-487 GCF_017939245.1 Aeromonas sp. PrichA-15
ACTACCCGACTGTGGGCCAGGCGTGGCAGTCGCCCCCGAGCTATTCAGCAACAACAATTCGAGTACGTCTATCTCTTCGGTGCCGTCTGCCCTGCAACCGGGACAACGGAAGCCTTGCTCAGTCCTCTGGTAAACCGGGAGGTGATGAAGCAGCACTTGGCACTGATTGCAGCACGAACAAAGCCGGGTCGTCATGCGGTGGTGATCATGGACGGCGCCGGATGGCATACCATGGAATGTGCGGATGACTTCCCCAATCTCAGCCTGATCAAGCTCCCTCCCTATTCTCCCGAACTCAATCCCATTGAACAGGTATGGAGCTGGCTTCGTCAGCATGTGTTGGCTAATCGCAGCTTCAAGGATTACGACGACATCCTTGATGCCTGCACATCGGCCTGGAAGCACTTTATTGCCGATGTGGAGCGGGTGATGTCACTTTGTAGCCGAGATTGGATAAAACTGACCTAATGTTTAATCCGATTGGTAT
>NZ_JAGKRH010000286.1:0-410 GCF_017939245.1 Aeromonas sp. PrichA-15
CAGGAAAAAATGGCGAATATCGACGCCGCGCTGGCCCGCTGTGATGCCGATAATCCGGTGTTTTATGAGGATGAAGTCGATATAGACCTCAATCCCAAATTAGGAGCCGACTGGATGTTCAGAGCGCAGCAAAAGCGGGTTGTCACACCGGGGCAGAATGCCAAGCATTATCTGGCAGGCGTTCTCCACGCAGGCAACGGAAGGGTACTTTACGTCAGCGGGATCAAGAAAAACTCATCGCTGTTTATTGCCATGCTGGAAAAGCTGCGCCACCACTACCGACGAGCCAAAACCATCACGTTGATCCTCGATAACTACATCATTCACAAAAGCAAACAGACCGAGCGATGGTTGAAGAAGAATCCCAAGTTCTGCCTGGTGTTCCAGCCAGTTTACAGCCCTTGGGTTAA
>NZ_JAGKRH010000287.1:0-743 GCF_017939245.1 Aeromonas sp. PrichA-15
GACGAGTGTGGCGCAAGCTCCACTTGGCGGTGGATGCCACAACCCATGCGGTCATCGCTGCCGAAGTCAGCCTGGAGACGGTGGCGGATAACGAGGTGTTACCGACGTTGCTCAACCCCTTACGACGCAAGATAAAACAGGTCAGCACCGATGGTGCGTATGACACCAAGGCCTGTCATGCGCTACTGAAGAAGAAGGGGGCGAAAGCCACCATACCGCCGAGAAAAAATGCGGCACCGTGGGAGGAAGGCCATCCCCGCAACGAGGCGGTGACGGCGCTCAAGGCCGGTGAACTGAAGCAATGGAAGAAAGACTCCGGCTATCACCAGCGCTCGATAGCCGAGACCGCCATGTACCGGTTCAAGCAACTCATCGGGCCAACGCTGAGCCTGCGGAACTACAACGCCCAGGTGGGCGAAATCCTGGCTGGCGTGAAGGTGATGAACAAGCTGATAGGGCTTGGTATGCCTGTTCGCCAGCCAGTGAATTGAGTGGTATCAACGGGTTGGGGAACGGCCATCCAGCGACGGATTTGATCAACAACGCCGTGTTATACGACATGACAATCTCAGTGAGATCCTCCTCTATGTAGAAAGCACCTAAATAGCTGTTCCGAATAGTAGATCACCGGAGGAAGGGAACTCAGTCCAGTTTGTGCGATCTGATTAGTCGCTAAACAAAACAAGCCACACCCAAAGGACTGAGTTGATGCCTATCCTACCACCTCTGCCACGACCACAACG
>NZ_JAGKRH010000288.1:0-414 GCF_017939245.1 Aeromonas sp. PrichA-15
GTTGAGCCAGAAACAATATCAGCGAAGGCTTGAGCGATGTCGGCAAAGCTGGCGAAAAGAGCTGGGGCGAGGCAGTTTGCTGTGCAGCAAGCGCTACCGAGGTCGCTGTCGGCTACTGCTCAAGGATGATGAAATGCTGTGGCGTTTTCTGGAAAACGACGAGATAGCCTTGACCAATAATGAGGCGGAACGGGCGCTACGCGGGTATGTGCTGTGGCGCAAGGGGAGCTATGGCGTTTGGTCACATCGGGGAGAGCTGTTTCGGCAGCGCATCTTGTCTTTGATAGAGACAGCCAAGCGGTTAGGTCGCTGTCCGCAGGAATGGCTGAGGGCCGTGGTCAGTGCCTGCATAGAGAAAACAGACTACCCGCTCCCGGAAGAGTTGTTGTCAACATCCTCCCGGTGAACGGTTAC
>NZ_JAGKRH010000289.1:0-13579 GCF_017939245.1 Aeromonas sp. PrichA-15
AGAGAAGTTGCTCAAGATAGTGGTTGGCATCGATAATGGTCATGGCTTCGTGCGTGGCGGTTTTGTTTGGCGATAAAATCAGATCACAATCGAAGCCATTTTTATATCTATTTCAATTGGTTGCTGCTAAAGATCCTGTACATGAGCAGTTGCTGAACAGCGTGCCATGCCAGATCGTCCCCTTCGGTGCCCTCCTTGGGGCTACGCCACCACAGATCGCCCAGCCCGGTACGGCCGGCAATGCTGAGGTTGGTCAAGGCATCCATCGGCCCTTTGGCTAGCAGCTCCCCGGCGCGGGGCCCGAGCGCCTCGGTCAGTGCCAGGCGGAATGACGCTTCACCGCTGCGGTCATCGTCGTCGTCTAGCCCTGCCGCTATCGCGTAGGCGGCAAAGGTCAGTGGAGTTGGCAATCCCATCACCCCCGCCATCACCCAGTGGGTGGCGAGCACGCCACCAAGGGTCTTGGCTGCAAGCTTGCCATCGGCAATCGCTCTGAGGTCATCTTGCGTCAGCTCCTTGCCAAGCACTCCCTTCTTCCAAGCCTTCAACGACCCAGCTTTGGCTGCTTTGATTGCATTGGAGTAAAGAACGTAGGTCATCATCTGGCTGTAGATCTTGAACTGGGTCAGCACCTTGGTGATGTCGTTGCGCATATAGCGCGGACGGTTGCTGGCGGCGTAGTTGCCGTGGCCGTCATACACCATTTCAGCCACCCGGTCAGCGTATTGCTGGCCATTGAGCGTCGGTTCCGCCTGCTTGAGCAAGCGGTATGCCGCCAGGGCGGCCACCTCCCGGTTGAGCACCTCGGCGTTGTGGAAGGTGGCCCCCGCCCAGCGCATGGCTCGGCGCCAGCGTTTCCCCATCGGCTTGGCATCTTGCTGGTCGGTGTCAGCCTTGGCAGCAATGCTGTGCGCCTGGGTGAGATCCAGCGCCCCTGCACGGTAAAGCCTATCCAGGATGGCCCGCTCATCCGCTGGCAACGTGGTAGAGCGCGTCAGTGAGTGCCACGCTTCGGTAGTGCCAGCCTTGAATTTACCGTGCTTCACATAATCCCCCAGCGCCTGGGTCATGGCGGCAGCAGACTTCGCAAAACCATATTTGGCTCCCAGCTGGGGCAGCATCACGGTGAAGTTCTGGGTCATGTTGACCACAGCAGAGGCAACCGATGGGCCGATGTAGTAGAGAAAGCCGATATTACCGGCAGAACCCGCCCACGCCTTGCCGGTCGGGTTCATGTTCAGGTCATGGCGCTTGTTCATCTCATTGAGCACCTGCTGAGCTATCTCCAGGTCTTCAGGCTTGAGGCTGCTTGGCTCGCCAGCGACACCAGCCCGGATCTGCTCGCTCAGCTTGTCCAACTCCCCCAGCATCTTGTGGCCATAGCGGATCTTGGATACGTGGCGGGCATAGTGGTAGACGCTGTTGAGGTAGGCTCGGTGTGCATCTCGGCTGGCCCCCTTCACCCGACGGCGGTGAATGGCATGCTTGGCGTAGGAGGCATCCGGCATCATGCGCAGCATCGCCTGCCATATCTCGTCTTTCAAGGCGCTCTTACTGACCCCATCGGCGCTATCGAGGAAGCTCAGCATCTCCATGCCGAGCTGGTTCGCGTTGGCGCTATCGCCACCGCCCTCCTCTTTGACCGTCATCACCGCGTTGTAACCGTCACGCTGGTACTGCTTAACCGCCTGTTCGGCGTCGGCTCGTCGCTCAAAGTGCTCGCGGACGTACTCGTCCCCCTTGCGAGCCTTAACCACGTAGTCGCCGTAGCGGGTCAGCGGGAAGTAAGGGCCATGCTGCAGGGCGTGCTCCATCTTCTGGCGCATCTCGGCAGCCATGGCACGTCCTTGGTTTACACCTAGCAAATCCTCCAGTCGCTGCTCAATCGCACCACGCAGGGATTCCCATTGCTTGGTGTAGGTGTCCTGCATGGTGTCGTAGAGAGCCTTGGCATTGGCTGGCAGCGCGTTGTACTGCCTGGCCAGCTCGGAGTGATTGCGCTCGATGATGTGAAGCTCTGCTTCATAGGCTGCTTTGGTCTTCGGTTTCTTGGCTCGTTCTACCTTCTGTTTGGCCTCCTGATAGTAACTGTTCTCATCAAGTGACTTGTCCGGGTGCAAGCGGGCCATGGTCGCGTCGTGCATCAGGTTGGAAAGATCAGCCTTTTCCTGCTTGCCAAGTGCATCCCACAGAGGGTCTATCCGGGTTTCTGCATCCAGCAGAATGTCGTTGCGATCAGCCTCCATCTGGGTGCGCAAGCGCTGATACTGGGATACAGCCCCGCCCGTGATATCTCGGTAAACTTGGTCAATCTGCAGGTCGGTCAAGGTCCCAAGCATCAACGGTCGCCCCTGCTTGAGCCAGTTTTTTACTGAGCTAAGAGCAGCTCCGGCTTGGTAGACCGCCTTTTGCTTGATGGATTGCTCAAGAGTTTTAGAGTCGTCGGCTGCGGTATTGGTTTGGCTAAAGCGGACATCCGGGTTGGACTTGGAATATTCGCCATTGTTTCCGATGGCAGATTTAATTTGCTCAGGGGTAAAAACTACGTATTCGAGGCCATCACCAATGATGGCACCATCATGCCCATTCGCTCTGGCCTCGCGCAGATAATTACCTTGCTCTTCGAGGCTCATCTCGTCCAGATAGACTGGATTATTCAATTTCAGGTAGACGGGAATGATGTTGGCATTAGGTCGATTTTCGGCGTAATCGTTGGCGAGTGTCTTGTCGGGGGTAAAGAAAAATCCCCCGGCGTCTTTTTCTCTACCATTATCTTCACCATAATAGAACGATTGATTCTCGACCGCATCACGCGTATTAAACGCAGTAATATCTGATTCTGTTGCGTGATAAACAACAACTGGATTGCCCGCACCATCTCGCATCAGGCTATTCCCAAACCAACGCCAGAAGTTGCGAAGCCCCTCCTCGGTTTGGTGGATTGGCTGCCCATCATGGTTTATGGTCGGTCTCTCCACTCCGCTAACATCAAGGGTTTTTCCAACCGAGTCTTGGCTTATTTCTGTTGGAAGATCTACCTCCTGGCTGAATTTCTTGTCGCCGTCCGGACCATTATCATCCGGCCCGGAACGCTTGAGCTTCTTGCCCAACCCTTCGATGAGGGAGCGGGTCTCCGCGGCGGTAATGCCATCAGGTACAAAGCCGACCGCACGCAGCGCCCGGGTGACCATGGCCACAACCCGATCCCAGCCACGGCCCCAGGCCCCCTGCTCGACTTCGGCGAGGTGGGCCACCACTTCCTCGGCTTGGGTGCCGATGTCCTCATCGGCGTAATGGGTGTTCACCCAGTCCCACACCGGCTTCATGCTGGGGTCTTTCTGCGACTGAATGAGCCGACTCATCAGCTTGGTGTATTCCCCATCACCCAGGACATTGGCCAGGCCATAGTGGGCCAGCACCTCATGGCGCAGGATCTCGCGCATCCGCTTGGGATTGGCGATGGTATCCGCGGCCACATGCAGGGTTCCGCTGTCATCATCAAAGGCGGCGCGGCGGATCAGGCCATCTTGTGCCGCCAGCCCCAGCGCCTTCTCCAGCTCTGCCTGGGTGGCGTGGATCTGCACATCAATGCCACTGGCGCCCCGGTACTGCTTGAACCACTCCTTTGTTACCAGCTCCGCCTCTTTGCGGGTCAGGTGCTTGGCCGGCTTGTTCCCTTGTGCCATTGCCTGCTTTGAGAAGCGGATGATGCGCTCGGGCTTGTCATCCTTGGCTGGCTCATCGGCTTGTTTGCCGATCACCTCCTTATCACCGCGGATGTTCTGGCGGGTGCGCTCACCGTTGCGAATGCCCTTGCTCACGGCCCGGATCAGGCTGTCGAGCTCGTGCTCCTTGATAGGGCCCTTGACCAAACCGATCTTGCGCAGCAGGCGGGAGAAGGTGGCCTTGATATCGTTCCAGGTCTGGATGGCGCGAGAAGGCAGTTCCCGCTCGGCGAGGCGGGCAAACGCCTCTTCAGCGACCGCCAGTTCCCGCTCGTGCTCCTTGATCGCATCGAGCTGGTCACCCAGATTGCTGGCATGCCTCCAAGCGGGGGCAAGCCACGGCTCCTTTTGTGCTGCGATCAGCTTCTGGAGCAGAGCCCGCTTATCTTCTGGCGCAAACGTGTCCAGGCCGTAGTGACCCAGCAACTCATGGCGTAAAGTTTTGAGGAGGTCCGCTTTCGCTCCCAACTCCACTGATTCTCGTAGTCGTCCCTTCTGCAAACGAAGAGCGGGAGATCCAGAAACGGTCCCTCTGGCATTTCCTGCGACGACGGTGAAGAGGTCGGCGGAGGGGTGATAGGCACCCTTGGTGGTTCTGGCGGTATCGGAATCGTCGGCGACGTTTCGGTAGATTTCACTGACCTTCTCCCTGATAAACGGCTTCAGCGGAATGTTTCCGTTAAAGTCCGCCAGAAAATCGTCCACGATCCGCGTCGCTTCGTCAACCGATAGCCCTTCATAACCTCCTTCCCGCTGCTGGGACATCCGTACTTTCTTGGCGCGAGTGACGGGGTCGCCCTCCATGGGAGGTGCTGCCACAATGTTGGGGTTATCGAGCGGCCGCTTGATGGCTACCGGCTCGCCAGGGTTGCGTACCCGGCCAACGGCAGCGGCCAGCACATCAGCCTTGATGCCGTCCAGCCCCCAGCGCGCATCATCAGGGTTATCCCCATGCTCGATGCCCAACTCATCCGCAACCGCGATAGCTTCCTCATCGGCCAACGCGTTGGCATCAACAGGCTCACTCTCCATGGAGTCGGCTGGTTTGGTGGTGCCCCCCTCCTTCACCCAGCGCTTGAACGATTCCACCGGCATCGCCTTGATGGCACCCAGTCCTTTCCAGCCCGCCTCGTAGTTGCCAAGGTAGCCTTCCCGGGCGGCCTGCTCATCGGAAAAGCCCATCATCACCTTGTGTTCGTCAAACTTGCCGGTTATGGGGTCCACCTGGTCCACCACATAGACCGTCTCGCTATCCGGCTTGTCACCGATGAACACATCGACATGATCTCCGTCCGCCCCCAGGGTGCGTTTAATGTAGCCGTAGTCATGGGTCATGGTTGACTGCCATGCCTTGCCATCCTGATCGGTACCGGATCTGGTGGAGCCTTTGGGGTTCTCGAGCGCAATATCCAGCCCCTGCAGCTTGATGTGCCCCTTCTTGTAGTTCCCCGCTTCCTTCTGTGCTTCGGTGGGCTCCGGCGCTATCTCGGCGCGGGCCGCTTCAATCTGCCGCACCGGTTCACTGGTGGCAGGCGTGGTGAGCTGTCGCACCTTCGCTACCGAAGTCGTGGACACTACCAGGCCACCCTTGCCCGGGATCGCCTTCACGCCGCTATCCTTGGCCCACTGCTTGATGAGCGGCACATCACCTTTCAAGGTGATGGTTCCATCCGGGTTATCAATGGCCTCTGCCCATGGCGTAGGTGCGGCGACAGGTGCAGGCACTACCGGATCTGGTTGCGCCACCTCAGAAACAGCAACCCCGGCATCTGTGGCCGGGGCTGTCAGTGTTTGGTCATCTTGCTGCTGTCCATCAGGTACAGGTGCAGGCGCAGCGAGATCTCCCCGATCTCCGGCTCCAGCTCCATCGGCGAATCCGGTAATGGCTGGTTCAGCGCCTGCTGCAGCAGGATCGCCTGCGCCAGGCTGATCGCGTTGTCCTTCACTGCTGATTGCAGGTACTGGGGTAACTGGCTCATTGCTCACCTCTGTCTTGGGTTGCTTGACGGGGATAACCTCTCGGTATCCGGTATCGATGGCTGGTGCTAGTTTGCTGGCCTCGCCTGCCTGGGCAGACGGTGCCGGAACTGTGTCAGCGCTTACGTTTTTGGCTGGCTGATCAGATGGTTGACGCATGTCAGCGACATTGATGTCGTCTACTTGGGACGGGGTGGAATTGCTTGACGGTTGCTTGACTGCGCCCTGCTGCGCTTGGGCCTGTTGCACCTCACCGATAGCCGCTACCCCAAAGCCGCCACCGTTGAGCGGGACTGGCATCTCCTGCCCGCGACGACTGGCCATGACTGCCTCTTTCTCGGTGGCAAAGGGCTTGCCCTTGCGGGTGATGCGCAACGACTTGAGCGGGCCAAATACCGAATCGGTGGCGCTGCCTGCCTGCTCGATGGACTGCGCCACCGGGCTGCGCGGATCGCGGGTGGACTGCTCGCCCATGCTGGTATCGACCTGATCCCGTGACAGCCTGGGCGGGGTATAGGCGCTATTGCGCGGGTCAGCGCCCGGTGTGCCCCCGGCAAAGAGGGTCTCTGACTGACCGATCTGCAGGGGCTGGTTGTTCAGCTCGCGCTCACGGCGGGCCAGATCGGCGGCCCGTTGCTGCTCGGCGCGCAAGTCATTGCCATAGACCACATTGCGGTGCGGCAACTCGTTACCCACCTCGCGGGCCTCACCCTCAATCACCGCGCCCGGCAGCTCGCCAGCGGGCTTGGTGGAAGATGCCTCTGGCGGCAACACATCCCCCTCCTGCCCGCTCTGCCAGCGGGTACGCTCACCACCTCGGAATTGCGGGCCGGGGCCAGCCTGTTGGTCATCGTGATCCCCAGGTGCGGCCACTGCCTCCCCCTTGGGTTTAGCATTGGCATCGCCCGCAAAGATCACATCCTTGAGCGGCAGGGCTAGGCGCTGGTTCTCCATGGCTACCTGCTGGGCGCTCTTGTTGCCTGCGAACGGGTCAAGCCCGAGCTCGCCAGCCTGAGCTCGCTCATAAAGGCTCTTGCCCTGATCGCCAGCCTTCATCTGGGAGGCAACCAGCTCCTGCACGGTCTGGCCGAACTCACCCGCCAAGGCGCGCTGCACCTCGCTATCAGCCGCCATCCCCTTGAAACGATCGGCGGTATCGTCTTGACGCAGATAGGCGGGAACATCACGCAGCTCGTCAAACTGGCTCCCACTGGGACCGAGCGGGTTCAGATCTCCCTCAGCCTGTGTGGCGGAGGGCGCCTGCTCGCCGTCTTCCAGTGGAACAGAAGCAAAGTTCGGATCCACTGCCGGACCAGCAGCGCCCTCCGTCACCGGCGCGGAAGGCTCTGCAACCGGATCGGTCCCAACGCCATCATCCTGGCTGGCATGCTTACCGCCTCGCGCCCCACCGACAGCACCTACCGCACCACCTGTCCCCATCCCTATCAAGCCGCCCTCGATCGCGCTCGACATGACCCCCTTCATCGGGTCGATATCAGCGGCGGCCACCTCGTTGAGGGATTCGTTGACGGCGTATTGCTGCACCCCCTCCTCCAGGGTTTCGCTGATACCCTCACCTGCCGCCCCCTTGGCAGCACCTTTCAGCACTCCACCGGTGGCCGCCTTGCCAGCCAGCATCTTGAACAGCATGGCGTCGCCCATCATGGAGCCCATGGCGGCAGCTCCCCACACCTTGGCGTCGCTCATAGTGGCTCGGCTGGCCAAGTTGGCCGTTTCCTCACGGGCCAGCCCCAGCTTTTCCTCATCAGAGAGATGGGCGGTCTGTTGATCCTGGTCGATGCGAGTAAACGACTGGCGGAAGGTATCGCTGCCCGCCAGCTCGTCAAAGCTCATTCCCAGCACAGTGTCGCGGGTGTTCACCCCGGCACTGCCCACCGATCCGGTCGCCCCGGTGGTCACAGCGGCGCCGGTGGCAATTTTGGATACTGCCTTGGCGGCGACCGCTTCGGCTACCTCCTGGGTCGCGCCACGCTTGACCATGGATGCAGTGACAGCGCGGCCGATAGAGGCTTTGGCGGCCACCCCAGTCACCCCGCCAGCGGCGAGTGTCGGTAGCAAAGAGCCAACGCCCTGCGCCATTTTCATGGCCCAGACATCGATATCCCCTGCACCATCCCCCAGGGTCAAACGGCCTTCCGGTGTTTCATCTACCAGCCGGCGCCCCATGGCCTCCTTGGCATCCGCGCTCATTCCCTCGGTCAGCGACTCGGCTCCCCCTTGGGCCAGGTCACCTGCGCCCGCAACCACATCCAGCAACGGGCTCAGCTTATTGGCCATATTGGCACGAGCCTGTTCCAGGTAGTCGCCCCCCTGCTTCCCGGCATTCTCTTTGCCGAAGTTGCTTGCCTGCCGTGCGAGCTCACCAATGCCACCGACCAGCTCCAACGCGCCAGCGCCTACCGCCTTGGGATAATCACTCCATTCTGTGTCGAGGTCTCGCTTTGGGGCCGCAGTTGCGGGCGGTGATGAAAGCTGACTGTTGATGCCATCCCAGAACTGCTTTCCTCGAGAGTCAGATTGCAGCGGTTGTGGCAGGGATGCGTCACGGAGACTGTGCTTGTCCATTCGAGTGGCCTCGGCTTTATGCAAAAGAAAAGCCCCGAGCGGCGAACCGTTCGGGGCTTTTGAGATGGGGCGATCAGCATGCAGACTGATCGACGATGGAGAGATGCTAACGCTGGGGTGGGTGAAAGGCAACTAGCGGCGTGCCTGGGCCAGGCTCATCGCCTGATAGGCCGCCGCCCCATCTGGTGCCTTGTTGAGCGTCGGCTGTCCATTAGTAAATGGTGCAATAACCGCATTAACGGCCGCCTCTTCTGCTGCGCGGTAGTTGTGCGGTTTATTTTTACCCCCTTCCATATTGCGCACCTTCTCAGCAGATGCCGCCGCTTGCTTGGCTGCCTCCTCTTTCGCAACAGCTTGGCGCCATAACGCAAAGGCACCGTCCATTTTTTCCGGGCTTTCAAGATAGCTGCCAAGCCACCCCCCCTGCTCAGCCTCCCTCATAAACTGCTGACGTTCAGGGTTGCTCTGGCTCCACTGTTCAGGATTGACACCAGAGGGTGCCGCACCAGGTGTCCCGCCAGAATTCACCCCGTAGACAGACGGCAAGCTTTCTCTGGCCTCATCAAATGCCGCTTTGACCGTGGCCGGATCCCCGCCATCGGCCAGCGCCTTGGCTTCTTGCTTGTGGAGATCAGCCAGGGCAGCCTTCAGCCCTTTATAGTCAGCCGGTGGATTAACACCGGTCTGTATAAGAAAGTTCTCCCATTGTTCTGGGTTTTGCTGGATCTGCTGGCTGACCTGGCGCGCCTTGCCGAAGTATTGAATCAACCTCTGGGGGGTGAACTCCTTGACGGGGTCGCCCGGGTCACCAGTTCGGCCCTCGGTTATAGGGGCATCTTTGACAGTTTCTTCACCAGTCTTTGGGTTGATGTAGGTCACAGGGGCCTGAAGGAAGAATGTCCCGCGGTCTGTTGGAACAACCTCCACCTCTCCATATGACTTAACCACTCCTGTGGGGGTGACGGTCCCAATACCTTTTTCGAGATCGCCCTTGACCATATAGGTCAGAGCTTGCGTCACCTCGGAAGTATTAATTGCCTTATGCAATTTCCCCATATCCCAGGCCTTGGCGTCCGGGTTGTTAATGATTGCTTTCATCCCTTGATAAACAGTGTCAGAACTCCGGTGCCATTGCGGGTCACCAAACACGCGGTATGGATTTCGCCCGGCGGCATATTCATGGTTCAACAAAGCATCTTGCTCTGGTGTAATTTGCTCTCCTCGCCCCAGCGCTGCTGTCGCCATATTGAACGGCGCCTCATTGTCAAGCCACCACTGGTCCCGTTTGTTCTTTGCCACGGCCAGTGCGTGAGACTCTTGGGCCCTTTTATTTTGCTCCACGTTTAGGCTCAGCATCGCGTTGGCGCGCTTATTATCCAACTCAAGTTGATGCTGCCGCCCGGCGTATTCTAAGTTCCATTGTTTGTCAGATACCGTATCCCTCTCTTTTCGATAAACAAGCTCCCCTTGATATTGTTCATCAGCCTTCTTCTGCCGATCCTGCTCGTTCTGCCACATGGCATCACGCAGGCTCATGGCCTTGTCCAGCCGCTCATCTTCTTTCTGGCCACGCTGATAGCGGTCCATGGTGTTGAAGCCGGCCAGAAAGCCTTCGGCCAATCCTGAAATGCCCATCCCAACTCTCCTCAAAATAAGCTGCTTGCCAGAAAGCCAACACCCGCGCCGATAATTGCCCCAACAGGGCCACCTGCCGACCCGTAAGACGCGCCAATCATGGCGCCAGTGGCAGCGCCGGCACCTGCGGCAGACATCTTGGCCTGCTTCTCCTGCGCCTTGAGCTGCTTGTTCCCCATCTCAACTTCATTTTCACGGTTGGCCGCATCACGCAGCCCTGCCATGCCCTGCTGGCGCGTCTGAGCACCGATATCCAAAATGCCGTAGCCCATTAGCCTTGCCCTCCAGTCTTGATTGCCTCGCGTAACCCAGCGTCCGCCCCCGTCAGGATCCCCATCTGGCGAGCTTGCTCCTGTTCACGCAACCCATTCTCGGCGCCCGCCGTCATCAGGGCCATGCGCAGCCCCTGGCTGTTATCATTGGCATTGCTGCTGGTGCCCAGCCCCATCCGCGCATTGCGGTTGGCCGTGGCCTGCTGAGCAGAGCGCAAGGCGTTGGTGTTGTTCTCGCCCACCCGGCCCAGTTGTTCCCTGAGCAGCTCGCCGTTGGTGGCCAGATCCATCAGCTCCTGCTGCTTGGGATAGAAGCGAGTCTTCCAGTCCTGGTATTGCTCGCGGGTGATTTTGGCGTAAGTGTCTGCGGCGTAACCCATGGTTACCTACCTCCCAAATACGTTTTTGCGTTGGGGTTATAGACGCGGTTATCAGCGAGCGTCTTAGTGCTATCGAGATGTGATGCAACATCACTGTTGCTGGTAACCGTCGGCGCTTTCAGATTGCTCAGTCCATACGACGCCCCCGCCCCCAGCACGGTACCCACCATGCCAGCCGTGGCCTGTCGATTCTGGAACGAGATCTGCGCATCACTCACCGACTTGCGCAGACTGGTCGTGGCCACATCCCCCATACCCGCCAGGGACTCCGCTTTCTGCCCGGCGCCAATGCTCACCACATCCTTGAGGCCAGCCACATGCCTGTCTTGCTGGCTGGACTGCGCTCGATTGGCCGTGTCCGTCTGGCTCAGGGCCTGATCCGTCTCAAGCCCGACCATCGTCTCCTGGTACCGCCCGCTGGTCGGGTCGATGCCGCTGGCAGCCATGGCATCGGCCTGCCCCTTTCTGGCGTCGCCAAAGGTTTTTGCCGCGCCCAGCGACGCGGTGCCAGCCAGCTTGTCGTACTTCCCCTCACCGTTGAGGTCATCCACCTTCTCGATGAAATAGTCCTCGTACTGCTGCAGGTCGTTCTTGTAGAGATCCCACTGCTCCATGGCCACACCGGCTGCAGCCTTCTGAGCCTCCGTCTCCTTGATTTCGTTCGAACCGCCCTTCCCCATCACCTACCCCTCACAGGTTGATCTGAAACACATAGAGCCCATCAGCATCATCCGGCTGACGGACCCATCCCATTCTTGGCGCAACCTTGAGCCACCCCTTACGCGCCGAGTGGAAGCGCAGCCAGCGTGCCCCAATCAGGCGTGCCAGGCGTTTCACTTCCGGCAGGTGCCGCTCAGGCGCGCCGCCATCACCCCACCCAACCCAGATCACCACCCCCACCAGACCTTGTTCGGCGACCGGCTTGAGCACAAACCCGTCATCGCCACGCACAAATAAAAACGCCATCCGGTTTCGGATGGCGTCTTGCAGTTCGGCGGGTAGCCTTGGGTTGCCTGTGTCGCTGGCGATGCGGTTGATGTAACCGATAGGGTTACTCAAAAGTGGCGCTACCATGTTTGAACACCATTGCTACAGCACCAACGAGTGATACTGACACATCGCCAAGTATCGAAACTTGAAACTGTCCGCGAACCCCGGCAGGCAACGTAACAGTTGCACTTGCCGTGGCAGAGTCTTTCCTTGAGCCGCCTGTCGCAGACACAGACTCTCGACCAAACTCCACTCCATTCATGTAAAACACTGCCGTACAAGCGCGGGTGCCTTCTGAAGGTTGGCCGCCGCTGCCATAGTTATACCCCTCCGCTTTGATGTTTATGCCTGTGACAATAACCCCTCTGGTAAAATTTGCTGCGGCCACATTAAAGAACATGCTGAATGGGCCGCTTGGTTGCTGCATGTATAGCGACTTTATCGCCGCCACATCGCCAACAATCCGCTCTGCAAAGATTGTCCCATGCACAATGCAGTTCTGATCTATCGTGCAGTTGCCTATGGTCATATTGCGAACATAGCCGCCCTCGGCATAGAGACGATTTGTGTAGATACTGCCGTCAGCGTAAATGATGGTGTACCACCCCCATCCCCAGCCGCCATAAGGGCCACCCTTACCGAATCCAGCTGCCCCGCCAGACAGGAAGGCATTGCCCATATCGATCTGGCCACCGTTAATCAACGGGGTTGTGATGCTCGCCCCGGCCTTGATGTAGTCGGCGGTGATCTTCTCTGACTGGATGATCTGGATGGTGGCCTTTCGGATGATGGCCTCGGCAATCACGGCCTGCCCGTTGTCGATGGCAAACAGCGGCGCCATGGGCGTTGAACTATTCGGGTTGAATACGAACACCTGAGAGGCAGAGATAGCCACCTGGCTGGTGCCGTCCGACTTGGCAACCAGGCCGATCCCGGCGGTGATCTGGCCCGCGCTGGCTTTCGCTGTCCACATGGCCTCGGCTCCATTTTGCAAGTTGGCAATAGCTTGGCTCTGGAGTTGAACGGCGGCGACACTGGCTGGAATCCTCGGGTCCTCAGTGGCAACCCAAGCAGTACCACTGTAACGATACGGCTTGTTGTAGTAGGACGCGTCAAACCACAGATCACCGGTCACCATGCCAGATCCGGGGGCGGTGGCTTGGAAGAATGTCTTGTTCTTGCTACCGGCGACGGCTGAGACCGTATCAATCTGGCTGCCTAGTGCTTGTATCGAATCGGCACGGGCGACTGACTCTGCCGTGATCTGGCCTTGGAGTTGCTGATCTCCCTGCTGATAGTTTGCCGTTACCTGCTGGATCTGCTGAGCCATGGCCGAATCTGCATCAGCCCGCGCCTTCGCTTCGTCATTGATGGCCGCAGTATTTTTCGCAACTCCCTGTGCAGCTTGATCAGCGCTTGCCTGAGCGGCGGCGGCGGCTTGAGCTGCATCGATCGCGACCTTGTCTGTTACTGCAACCCAGGCTGACCCACTCCACCGCTTCGGAGTGTTGGTGCCGCTGGTCGTATCAATCCAGAGATTCTGAGCAAGCCGATCTGCTACTGCTGGAGCTGCCGACTGAATGAGCACCTTGCCCTTTCCATTGGCTATCCCCGCAGCAGCCGCTGCATCCTCTTTTGCCTGGTTTGCACTACTCTGGGCTCCTGCCGCAGCGGTGCCCGCCGATTCTGCTGTGGCCTTCACCTGACTCAATTGCTCAGAAAGGGACTGGTTTGCTTCAGCACTAACACGGGACACTTCATCGATGCTGGCCGCCATGGCCTGCTCCGCCCCCTTGAACTCTGCATCCAAGGTGGACAACTGTTCAGCCAGCGCGCTATCAGCATCGCTCCGCGCCCGCACTTCAGCTGCAACAGCAGCATTCGTCGCGGCGTCCGCCGCTTTGAACTCGCTATCAACAACACTGATCCGCTGTGACAGCGCCTCATCAGCCGTCGCCCTAACCAACTGCTCATTGGTGATCTGCGCCTTCAGATCTGCCGTTTCGGCATCAAA
>NZ_JAGKRH010000289.1:13589-44749 GCF_017939245.1 Aeromonas sp. PrichA-15
CTCAACTGTCCTGGCTTGCGCCTCCTGCTGATTCGCCAGCGTGCTCTGCTGCTGGAGAATGACGCCGCGAGCCTTCCGGTTCTCCCTGTCTCGCTCATCGCCGGCAAGCGCGCCTTCAACCTGGCTGATAGCCCCGACATCAACCTCGGATTCCATCTTGTCATGGCGCTGGCTTAGCGATTCTTCATTGCTGACCACCACGCGCTGCAGTTCGGTTATGCTGGCAGTGTTCTCCCCGACTTTTGCATCAGTGGCGCTGATCCGCTCCCCCAGCGCTCGGTCGGCATCTGCCATGGCTTTGCTCGATTCAGCGAGAGATGCAGACAGTGCCGTATCGGCAGCCTTGAACGCCGCATCGACAGTGCTGATCTGCTGGGCAAGAGCCTCGTCTTTTGTTGCCCGAGCCAGCTCCTCGGCCGCAACCCTCGCTTTCGCATCCTCGAGGTCGCTGCTGAACTGCGCCTCGACCTCAGACACCCGCCTCGAGATGGCCTCATCAGCGGTGACCCGGGCCGACTCCTCGCTAGTGATGTTTGCGACAAGCTCAGCAGTAGCATCTGAAAGTGCGGCAGCCAGTTGATTCTGGCGAAGAGACAGTGCTTCGTTTGCCGATGCGTTCGATTGTTCAAGCGCGCTGATAACGGCATTGGTATCCGCATTGGCCGCCTTGAACTCGGCATCAACAACACTGATCCGCTGTGACAGCACCTCATCAGCCGTCGCCCTAACCAACTGCTCATTGGTGATCTGCGCCTTCAGATCTGCCGTTTCGGCATCAAACTCTGCGGTCAGTTGTTCAACTGTCCTGGCCTGCGCCTCCTGCTGATTCGCCAGCGTGCTCTGCCGCTGGAGAATGACGCCGCGAGCTTTCCGGTTCTCCCGGTCGCGTTCATCCCCGGCCAGAGCCCCTTCAACCAGGCTGGCGGCGCCAACATCTACCTCTGATTCCAGCTTGTCCTGGCGCTGGCTGAGCGACGCCTCATTGCTCACCACGGCCTGCTGGAGTTCTGTGATGCTGGCTGAGTTCTCTCCAACCGTCACATCAAGGGTACTGATCCGCTCCCCCAGCGCTCGGTCGGCATCTGCCATGGCTTTGCTCGATTCAGCGAGAGATGCAGACAGCGCCGTATCGGCGGCCTTGAACGCCGCATCAACAGTGCTGATCTGCTGGGCAAGCGCCTCGTCTTTTGTTGCCCGAGCCAGCTCCTCGGCCGCAACCCTCGCTTTCGCATCCTCGAGGTCGCTGCTGAACTGCGCCTCGACCTCAGACACCCGCCTCGAGATGGCCTCATCGGCAGTAACCCTTGCTGATTCTTCCCGCGTGATGTTCGCCGCAATATCTGTCGTCGCATCCGAAAGCGCAGCTGCCAGCTCATCCTGGCGCAAAGATAGCGCCTCGTCCGCCGATGCGCTCGATTGCTCCAGCGCCCTGATATCAGCATTCGCCTGGGTGTCAGCTGCCTGGAACTCCGCCGTGACGCTATCAATGCGCTGCGCCATGGCTGAATCTGCATCAGCCCGCGCCTTCACTTCGTCATTGATGGCCGCAGTATTTTTCGCAACTCCCTGTGCGACTTGATCAGCGCTTGCCTGAGCGGCGGCGGCGGCTTGAGCTGCATCGATCGCAACCTTGTCAGTAACGGCAACCCAGGCTGACCCACTCCACCGCTTCGGAGTGTTGGTGCCGCTGGTCGTATCAATCCAGAGATTCTGAGCAAGCCGATCTGCTACTGCTGGAGCTGCCGACTGAATGAGCACCTTGCCCTTTCCATTGGCTATCCCCGCAGCAGCCGCTGCATCCTCTTTTGCCTGGTTTGCACTAATCTGGGCTCCTGCCGCAGCGGTGCCCGCCGATTCTGCTGTGGCCTTCACCTGACTCAATTGCTCAGAAAGGGACTGGTTTGCTTCAGCACTAACACGGGACACTTCATCGATGCTGGCCGCCAGGGCCTGCTCCGCCCCCTTGAACTCTGCATCCAAGGTGGACAACTGTTCAGCCAGCGCGCTATCAGCATCGCTCCGCGCCCGCACTTCAGCCGCAACAGCAGCATTCGTCGCGGCGTCCGCCGCTTTGAACTCGCTATCAACAACACTGATCCGCTGTGACAGCGCCTCATCAGCCGTCGCCCTAACCAACTGCTCATTGGTGATCTGCGCCTTCAGATCTGCCGTTTCGGCATCAAACTCTGCGGTCAGTTGTTCAACTGTCCTGGCCTGCGCCTCCTGCTGATTCGCCAGCGTGCTCTGCTGCTGGAGGATGGCACCACGAGCCTTTCGGTTCTCCCGGTCGCGTTCATCCCCGGTCAGGGCACCTTCAACCTGGCTGATGGCACCGATACCGATCTCCGACTCCATCTTGTCCTGGCGTTGGCTGAGCGACGCCTCATTGCTCACCACGGCCTGCTGGAGTTCTGTGATGCTGGCTGAGTTCTCTCCAACCGTCACATCAAGGGTGCTGATCCGCTCACCAAGCGCTCGGTCGGAATCTGCCAGGGCCTTGCTCGACTCGGAGAGGGAGGCAGACAGCGCCGTATCGGCGGCCTTGAACGCAGCATCTACAGTGCGGATCTGCTGGGCAAGCGCCTCGTCTTGGTTCGCCCTAGCGGACTCCTCGGCAGCAACCCTCGCATTCACCTCATCAAGGCCGCCGCTGAACTGCGCCTCCACTTCGGCCACCCGCATTGAGATAGCCTCATCGGCGGTGACCCTGGCTGATTCCTCCTGGGTGATGTTTGCCGCAAGCTCTGCCGCCGCACTCGATAACGTCGCAGCCAATTGGTCCTGGCGCAAGGACAGGGCCTCGTCCGCGGCGGCGCTCGACCGCGCCAGCGACAGGATATCGGCATTGACCTGAGCATCAGCCGCCTTGAACTCCGTTGTGACGTTATCAATGCGCTGTGCCAGCGCCGAGTCTGCATCAGAGGTCACCTTCTCAACCGACGAGATCCTGGCTTGGGTAGCAGCGTCCTTCGCTTCAAACTTCACTTCCATGTCTGCTGTGCGCTGAGCCTGGGCCTGCTGCTCCGTCAGGATTACCCTCTGCTCTGTACGGATGGCCCCGAACGCCTTCCGCGTCTCCCGATCCCGCTCATCCACGGCCAGGGCACCATCGATCGCAGCAGATGCGTTGTCGTCATCATTCCCTCGCTGCAGCTCGAGTTCTGCCGTGATGGCGTCGAATCGGCCAGCAGTAATACCACCGTCATCCGCGAAGATTTCTTCGAGCGCCTGGATCTTGGCCTCTGATGCCCCCGCCCTCACTTCGAGCCCGCTGACCCGCTGCGTGGTCACCTGATCGCTTTCCGCCGAAACGCGCGCCAGCTCAGTGATACTGGCCCGAAGAGTCTCGTCACCCTGGGTGATCTGGGCCGCCAGCCCATCAAGGCGCTGCGCCTGTGAACTCAGCTCATCGGTGTGTACCGTCAGCTTGCTTTCCGCGTTGGCCAGCCGCTCGCCCTGCTCGTCAACCTCTTGCTGTGTCGCCTTCTTGGCCAGCACCCCTTTTGTCGCATCAAGCTCTTGACCGATCTGGGTGACCCGCTGCTGTTCGCCTGTGAACTCCCCCCGGGTGACGGTTTGGCTCAGGCTGGCATCGAGCCCGTTGATACGCTGCTCGGCCTCGGTAATGCGCTGCCCCTGGCTATCAACCGTGACGTTATCCGCCTTGCTGGTGATCTGCCCTGATACGGCATCAAGCTCCTGCTGAACTCCAGTAATGGAAGAGTGAAGCTCCTCTCGCACCGCATTGACCGCATCCATCGTGATGCTGCCGCTTTCTGGATCCACGACAAACACCGCATCGCGGAACGAGTCGAAATCACCCTTGTACTTATCGAGCTTCGCATTCAAGCGATCCTGCACTAGGCCGATCTCAATGCTCGACATCCCAAGCTGCTGCTGGGCATCATCCAGCAGCTCTTGAGCTACCTTCTGGCGCTCATCCAGCCCGGCCAACTCCTGCTCAATACTGGGGATCTTGACCTCGATGGCAGCGACCTTGGGACGGATAACCTCGATTTCATCGACCTTTGGCTTTAGGATCGCAATGTCCAGATCGATAGCTGGGATCTTGACCTCGATGGCAGCGACCTTGGGACGGATAACCTCGATTTCATCAATCTTGGGGAGAATGACCTCGATTTCATCCACCTTGTGGAGAATGAGATCGATCTCATTGACCTTGGGGCGCATGACCTCGATTTCATCAACCTTTGGCTTCAGGATCGCAATGTCGAGCTGGAGTTGGGGAACTTGCTCTATTGGCCGCAGCAGCGCCTGGGCCAGGTGGCTCTCCTCTATCTTCCCCTGCAGTTCGTCGAGAATGTCCTGCACATCCCGGCTGGTTTCAGCCTTAACGCCCTGCATACCCTGGAAGGGACCCTTGTCATCCTTGCCGTTGACGAAGCGCACCCAGTAGTAAAACGTGGCCCCCTTGCCAATGGCGTCAGAAAAGAGATTGGCCGAAGAGGTCCCCACCAGGGTGGCCTCGGCTTGGTTGTCACTCTCAGCTCGCCAGATCTCGGCGTGAGCATGCCCCCGGTACTGCGGCGGATCCCACTCAACAAGGACCGTGTGAAATGCGCCATTGGCGATCACATTGACCGGAGCGTGGGGTAACTCCATCTGGCCCGGCGGGAAAAGGTCTGGGTTCTTGCCCGGGACATAAACACCGCCAGCACCAGGACGCAACGTAGACAGCCCCAATGCCGCCAGCTCCCGGAAAGTGACTGCCTTATCAAGGCGATCGCCACGCTGCCCGGTGAGCAGCTCCACGTTCTCGGCTGTTGCGGCCTGGTCACGGCCGGCTCGATAAGCGGGTTTCTTGGCCATCAGTTCACCATCTCCGCCATGCTGCTCGCGAGGGTGATGCGGCTCACCACCGAGGTGCCAAAGACCTCTATCTGCCAGAACCGGCCCCGCACTGGCGGCAACCTGAACGCCCCGGGCACCAGGTTGCCAGGGGACAGCTCCATCACCTGCTCCCCGTCAACGAACAACTTGATCCCGACCAGGCCAACATCCTGAGCCAACACCCGGCAGCAGCTGAAAGACGAACCCTCTGGCTCCATAAATGGCTTGGACCGCCAGACGAACTGACCATTGCTGGAGCTCCCGCCGCGCCAAATCTGCAAGCTGCGCCCCTTGGCAATGTAGAGTGAATCGCTCTCCATATCGGATACAGCCGCCTCCCACCGGTTCGTCAGCTCACGCAAGTCGCCACTTTTCGGGTCAAAGATGAATGCGTGGGTGTCGGTCATGGCCACATATTTCCCCTCGTGGTGCCATGCCCGCATGCTCTCTGGCTTCATTGCCCGCCACTGGCTTCGGGTGATGATCCCCTCGGTGACCACCTGACCACCGTTGGCACCGATGCCGACCAACCCGTCCGGGGAGGCATAGAGCACAACGCCATCCATAGCCACCATAGAGCGACCACTGACACAGGACTGCGGCAGTTGGCTGAGCTTCTGGGTGGTCACCGATGCCGGGCTCACACCCTGGGCAAGATAGGGGTACCCCTTGGTCCCAATCACCAAGGTGGTGTCGATGGCAGCGATCGCCACAATGTCGTGCTCAGTGGTCAGCCGGTACTTCTCCGGCCAGGCGTAGGGAAGGTAAGGCTCGCACAGGTAGAGGGAGTTGCCAGCAAACCCCGCACACATGCCATTCGCCATTTGACACAAGCCACGCATGCCATCCGGCGGCATGGTGTAGTCGTAGGTCTCCAGCACAGCGCCCAGCTCCCCATCCTCCCGGATATCGACAAACGATGCTTGGGCAATGGGCAGCTCGGCGACCAACAGGTAATCGGCAAGGCCGCCACCTGACACCGACCGATATATCCGGCGCTTGGTGATGTTACTGTTCTGGGCCGTCGGCGGGCTCAGCATCAAGGTGACGGATGACCCTGGGATCCCGATATTCACCTTTCCGCTGACAGGGCCCGGGGGCCCCTCCTCACCCATCGCAGTAACGAAGGTATCCACGTAGAAGCGGGTTTCGTCATCTGTCAGGTCATCATCCACACCACCAACAGGTGGGGTGATGGTGCCAATCCCGACCGGAACACCTGGGGCTGGAATGCCCAGTCGATACCACGCCGTCGGCTTGTTGCTGCCGCCAGTGGCTATCTGGGCATGGGTCACCTTGGGATACTCACCATCCGTGTAGTAAACCCGGCCATACGAGTCCTGAGCTATCGGGGAGCGGATGGCTTCCACCACCTTGTTCCAGGCAAACCAGTGCTGGCCATAGCGAAAAAGGGTGATAGGTACGATAGGCAATTCCATACCTATGCTGGAGTCATCCTCCAGAGGCGAGATGACGCCATGGTCAAAATGGCAGTCGCGAGCAATCACCGCGGCCTCATCAGACAAAAGATGGGGCTCCACGCGCGGCATAGTCCCTCGCATGGTGACGATATCGAGTATGGGCATGGGGATCTCAGAGAGGCAGAAACGAAAAAGCCCCGCTCGAGAGAGCAGGGCCATGATGGGTAAATCCTAACGCCGGGAGCGCCAGGAGGCAAGGCTCACATACTGGCGGGATCTGATGCCCAGACATATTGGGGAGTTTCGACAACCACGGTCACTGGCGCCAGGGCGGCGGCTAGGGAGGCATCGCTGGTGCGCACGTTGGCGTGATAGCCCTGAACGGTCTCACGCACCTCCTGCTCGATGCCATCGACGGTTTGCACCGCGCCGGTGGGGCGGGTGACCATGCCGGGCGGCAGCAGTTGCAGTGAGGCGGTAGGGTGATAGAGGGTGCCGGTTTCGCTGTCTTTGACGAAGCCAGCGGCCTGCAGGGCCTTGGTCATGGCGGCCTTATCGGCCGCCTTGAGGTTGAGGTCGATAAAGTCGGTCATCGTATTGCCTTCATCTGATCATCGGTTGGAGAGAAGAACCACGCTCTTAGATTGCGAATGTGACCATAGAAATCCCGCGAACCCGCGACATTTGAACCGGCGATATAAACCGGTTCCGAGTAGGTTTTTACTGGATATGGTTGCCACACTGACCCAATGTTCACACCATCCAGCCACCGTGAAGTATCGCTAAATCTGGCTGCGACTGTTTTTCTAACCCCGACAAGGTTTGCCCCTCCCCACAGCCCCGTTGACATATCGATAAAAGCCCCCTTATTGGCAACGTCTGAAGGTTCAAATACCCTAGGCCAAGAGTTCAACCCCTTGCCCATCAGCTTGATTTGAGCTGCAAAGGTCATGTTTATGTCGGACGGGACATTTCCTGATGGGGCCAAATAGAGGATGTCCTTCGCCCGAGTTACCGCTGCGCCATTGGTCGGGATGTAGGAGCTGGCGAATGGAAGGGCTTCTGTTTGGACGCCCCAAAACGCAATTTCATCACTAACATTGGGGAGGTTAAACGAGAATCGACTCACTGCAATACCACTAGATATTGTCAACCGCCGCCAACCCGCACCACCAACCGGTTTTACTGTTGCAGTAAGTCCGCTGGCCACTGAGGATATTTCACCGGCGGGGCTGATGGTGACCTTATCTGATGACGAGGCAACGTAAACATAAAAGCCAGATGGGGCGACCTTGATGTTAAAAAATACAGAAAGGCTTTTTACTCCTGTCATGTCTTGCGGAGCCCCAACTAGCGAAACATTAGAGTTTTCTTTCGCGCATACCGCTGATTTTATTTGTGACGATGCGCCATACGGATTCTGCTCTGTTGCTGTCTTTACCGTAGTCCCGCCAGTTACATGGTTAAAAAAATCCCAATCCTCAGAACGCAGAGTTAGGTTCGTACTCTGCCCCTCAACTAGCAGCCCCTCTTTCTCAAAGCGCGGCTCATTCGCAGCAGCAGTCTTAAGCTGGCCGTCTTTTCCGATGTAGGTCGCTGTGGTGCTGCGGCTGAAATTTACCATCCGTGCCACCACATCCGACCCGACCAGCACATCCCGCCCATAGCCGGTGATGAGGCGCAGGCTGTCAGAGAGCGGCGCCCACACATCCGGCAGCGGGAGGGCCGACGCTGCGACAATATCGCCAGCCAGGGCCGCGCTTGCTGCTGCCTTGTCCGCCTCCGTCTTGGCACGGGCCGCCTGGCCCTCCCCTTCACTGGTCACACGCTTCCACGGGATCAGTGTTTGCTTGGTTCCATCCGGTGCAGTCACCTCAACAGTGGTGGCAGTGCTCGTCAGCAGCGCCTGAAAAGCATCGCTCTGCTGCTGATAGGCACTCAGTGTGGCGGTCAGTCGGCGGGCGAACTCAGGGACGGAATCCGAGAAAGTCGTGATGATCTCGTAGGCTTTGCCCGTGGCAGTAACGCCACGATAGGCCTGCACCAGATACAACTCCGTGTTGGACACCACATAGTCCACCTCGTAGAAATCCACCGAGGTGCCACTGGTGATACAAAAAAGGTGGCCCTTGGCCACCCCGTTCTTGGTGTCTGCGAAGGTGGTCCCGGTACCGGTCACCTTCTTGTTGCCATTGGTGACGGCCACCGTACCGTCACGCTTCCACACTCCAGCCATGCTGCCCCCTTACTGCCCGGTCACGCGGGAGAAGCCTTCGGTCTTGCGCTGCTCCATATTGGTATCAACCTGGGTCTTTTCACCCAGCTGCTGCAGGTAGGCGTTGTAGTGGCCGACAGCCCGATTGGAGTTGGCGCTGTATTCGGAGTCCTTCGAGAAGGCCCGGTACATGATGAAGTCGATAAGCGGGTTGATGTAGATGTCATCCAGATCGGCCAGCGCCGGCGTGCCCACGTTTTCCACGTCCGCCAGCACCTTAGATTGCGGCGCCACGGAGTAGATCACATCCACCTTCACTGCGGCGGCGGGGCCCGGGTAGAGATAGAAGTTCTTGGGGTCCCGATCGTCATAGGTGTAGGCGGCCACGCTGGTGCCATCCTTACCTGCATGCCAGTCCGGGTAACTGTCATCGAGAGCGCGCCGCGGCACAAAGCGAATCACTTTGCCGTCGGCATTGCGCAGCACCTCGATCAGCCGCAGGGCATCTGCAGGCAAAGTCTGCTTGGTACCAGCGGCGCAGTTGAACTGCACGTTCTTGGTGTGGGCGTCAGGACGCATCAACACGATCGCCTTTGCGGCATCGTTGTAGTAGTCCAACAGCTCCTGCTTGGGCCAGCGAACCCAGGTGCGATCGTTGAGCAGGGTATTTACCCGCTTCAGGATAGAGTCAACGGTAACGGTTGCCATGTGTGGAGTCCTTTAGAAAAAAGTGTGTTTGCGGGGCGGGTTGTGGAATTCGACCTGGGTCGGGGCGCTGTGCTCTTTGCGGAACCGGCCAGCGCGACGCCAACCTTCGACAAACTCAGTCCGGTGGTATCCTGCCCGCTTAGGGTCAGACCAAGGGCGGTCTGGCTGGGCATAGAGCAAGGCTGCGACGCCATGGGCAATGGCATCGGCGTGATCGTGGCAGAGCTGGGCTGGGAGCTCGGTGGCGTTCTTGACCGGGGCAGCCACATACCAGATCCGCACATTGCAGAGATCTGTCAGGATGCTCAGCTCATTGGCCGACATGGCGAAGAAGTCTCGCCCGCTGACAAATGGCGCGCCCCCTTCTCCGGTCAGGTGCAGCACATTGCACGATGTCATCCCACTGATGTTGCAGACCTCCACCAGGCTGCCGGCTGACGCGCTGGGCAGCAGTCGGTCAAGGGTCAGCAAGGCCGACTCCCGGCAGAACGTGATGGCCGCCTCTGTGACGGCCTCACTCAGCATGACTTCGAGCGGGCCGGTGATGTGCAGCCTGACAGTGGGCAGGAACTGCTCACGCGACACCATCTGCATGCTATTCCCCCTGCTCTGCCAGCTTGGCCTTCAGGGCATCACGCACGCGCACCCGGTAATCGGGCACTTTCTCTTGCGGGCCCTGCGGCTCGATATCCAGATCTTCCCCTTCCACCAGGGTGGCCAGTTGGGCAGAGGTCATCTTGGCCAGATCACGCTCACCGACCACCATGCTCTGCTCTTCCGCCAGGCGGGCTTGCTCGGCAGCGAGGCGCTGAAGCTCCAGGGCTTCCATCTCGGCAACAGTCTCCTGACGCGCCAGCTCGCCAGCCAGTGCCTCATGGCGGATCCAGACGCTCGGGAACTCCAGCAGTTGCATGGCGATGTGACTCTCCACATCCACTGCGGTATGGCGCGGGAAGACCAGGCGGCTGCCGGTGACCGTGTCTTTCTTGCTCGGCTTGTCGCCGATGTAAACCACGGCAATCTTGTCGCTCATGGCGATGACTCCTATTCAGAAACGAAAAAGCCCGGCACGGGGCCGGGCGGACAGTGATCGGCAGCCTTACAGGTTGCCGACTACCTCGTAATGCAGTTTGATCTTGACCGTGCCCGTCGCAGCGCCGCCGCCAACGGTGAGGGTGAGCTCCTGGTCAGGCTCGGTCATCAGGTCATCGACCGGGTAATACTTTGCCACCGCCCCCACCGTACTCTCGGCGTTGATGATGGTGGTCGTGCCGATCTTGGCGGTGATGGTGGTACTCGCGCCCAGCGCAGTGCTGAACATCGTCACACCCACCACTTTCAGGTTGGGCTCCACCTTGTCGCCGTATGCGACAACATCGCCAGCGGGTACTGCAGCCAGCTTGGCCACCAGGGTCGGGGAGATAGAGAGGTTGCCGAATGCGCCGACAAACCAGCGGTACGCTCGGGCGATCAGGGTAATCTTGGCCATGATATGGCTCCTTGTCTGGTCAGATAGTGATGTGATGGGGCCGTGAAGCCCCATGGGTCAGCGGCTTAGCGGGCGATGGCGCTCACCGCGGTATCCAGCACCATGCAGCCATGGTCCTGAATGTTGCCGTTGCGCTGCTTGAAGCGGATCTTCTGCAGACCGGACACCCAGCTGATGGAGATCTCGGTGCTGTTGCCGTGGTCGGTCTTCTCTTCGTGCATGCCGAAAGAGCCCCCCTGCTCGCCAGAGCCAAAGGCATTGGCCAGCGCCTGGCCGCCCAGCAGCACGGCACGGTCGATCAAGGTGCCTGCAACCTTGTCCACTTCCACCCCGGCCGTGGAGTTGGCCGCGCACACCTTGACAATGCTGCCCTGGTTGAAGCGGATCGGCATGCCCTTGTAAGGCTTGACCAGAATGCCACGCCACATCGCCCCTTCACCCCGGAAGATGGGGTGGTTCCAGCCCTTACTGCGCTCCATGGCGGCAGCCAGCATCGCCTGCCAATCCTTGCCGGAGGTGGAGGTGTAGAAGTCGTGCCACTGGCGCGGGGTCACGTAGAGCACGTAGAGCGGCTCACCACCGGACGGGTCAGCCACCATGCGGATCGGCTGGATAGGGTTAGCCATCTCGGCCAGGTAGAGCGCCATGTTGTCCACGCAACCGAGGTTGAAGCGATCTGCCGCGTCGATGGCCTCGAAGGAGGTCGCATCCCCACCGAAAAAGTGGCGCTCGTAGGTCGGCGCCGTCAGCGAGTTGATCATGATGTCGGCAAACTCGGGATCATCCGCCAACGGCAGGATGATATCGGTGGCCGAGTAATCGCCACGGGCACCAGCCAGTTGGGCAAAGCCACGCTGGTCAACCAGGCGACCGTAGTAGCCATCACCCAGCAGCACGCGCGCCGTCTTGATAAGGTCATGCTTGGTGCGGGACTGGGTCATCTTGCCGCCAGCATCCACGCCATGGCGGGTCTGGTTGATCTTCAGCGAGAAGTCAGCGAAGGACAGGGACTCCAAGCGACCGTCCAGCTTCTTGTCGCCCATGGTCGGGCGGCCGGACAGTTGGTGGAACAGCTGCATTTCGACAGCATCGCCACGCTGCTTGGTCAGGTCAGTGATACGCACCACAGGGGCACCTGCACTGGTCTGCTTGCCGCCGTTGACCTTGGCACCCTTGGGGGCCTCTTCGGTCAGCATGTTCACCAGCGAGTGAGAACGGTTGGCCGCCGTAAACAGTGCGGCCTGCAAAATCTTGTTGGCTTGCGCCGAGGTGACTTGGGTCATGGTCCTCTCCTACATGAAAACAAAAACCCCGACACAGTGGTCGGGGTTGGCTTATTGAAATGGGTGGTGGGTTAGTACCCGGCCTGCTCCAGCAGCGCCTCCATTTGGGCGTCCGTCATGGCGCCCATCTCGCCGATAAGCTCGGTCTGAGACATGGCACCAAAGCGCTCCACTCCAGTGGGAGCGGCATGATGGGTCTGGCCGAGTGCCGAAGGGCTGGACGGGATGAAATCAGCGGGCTTTTCTGCACCCTTGCCGGGTACCTTGGCGGGAGGGATGACCTCATCACCAAAGGCCAGCTTGGTGCGGCGCGCCGCCTCTGCGAATCGCTCATCCAGCGACTTGCCTTGCCACGCGGGATCAGCCTGGAGCTTCTCATCGACGATGATGGCGAAGTCGAAACGGTCCTGGTCCTTTTCCCGCCAGCTCACCAGATCAGGTACCGCCTGCAGTGCGGCCTGTACCGGGTTGAGGGTGGGTTGAACCTGCTGCGGGGCGACCTGGGGCTCCAGCTTTTGGAGCTTGCGGGCAATGGCGGCGATGGACTTGCCGAGATCCGGGTAGTCCTGCGCCAACTGCTCGAGCTCCTCCTGGCTGATATCGTCGGGGTCCACGTCGGGGTTGATCCCGTGCTTCTCCATCAGCGCCTGCAGCTTGTCCCGCTCGGCTTGGGCCTGCTGCGACTGAGCCAGCTGCTCACGCAGTTGCTTGGCTTCATTGCGCGCCTGCTCCAGCACTTCATACGGGATGGTGTGTTGACCGCTCTTGGCCAGGATCACCTTCTCAGGTTCCGCGACCCCTTCACCGCCCTGCTCGGTGCTGCCCTGTTCGTTACCGGCTGCCACCTCGCCCGCCGACGGCGCGGGTTGTACGTCCGTTTGCTCGGTGCCAGTGCCATCATCCAGCTCGCTATCGGGCTCACGCTCGATCGCTTCCAGCATGGCTTCCAGTTCGTCCAGGCTCTCAGTGCCGGTCAGGTTGTCGATGTTCTTATCCATGGTTGTCCTCGTGGGTTTTCAGTGGGTGGTATCGCTGCCCAAGCGGGGGAAGGCTCTCGGTGAAAGCGCTCCCCGGCTGGGGCTGGGCACAAAAAAGCCCGCACAACGCGGGCAAGGGTTGCCGTCTATCGCTAAAGATTCGCTAAATGGCACTTGAGCCGCCAGCCTTCCAGCTTCCACAGCTCTTGGCGGGCCTTGGCTTCGGCATCCTTGATGGCGTACTTGGCGCCAAGCTCAGCATTGAAGTTGGCCGGGTCGGCGCAGGCGGTCATGCCGATGGCAAGGGTGAATCCGTTGGCAGCAATGGCGGTGGCCAGCGTGGTTGTGGTACCGGGAACAACATGCACCTCATAGCGAACACCACCCATCAGCGCCTCGATCTGGTCCGGAGTAACACGCGGTGCTGTTAGCCCAAGAGTCTGGATCTCGCGCTCCATCTCGGCATCAATCTGCTGGCTGTCGGTCATGGCCTGCTCCAAATAAAAAACCCGGCGCTATGGCCGGGTGTTAGTGAATAGGTTGGCAACCATCAGAGCGTCTTTTAGGTTGCCTGTCGCGGTCTACGTAGTGCTGCGGTCGATGCTGCCGCCCTGCTCACGCAACATAGCGCTTATCTCCGCGAAGATTCCAGCTATCCAGCTGGATGGAGCCCTTCTTCCCCATTGTCATCTGGGGTTCTCATCGGGTCGGGCCACTCTCCCTAGCCGCTGACAAACGGCTCGTTCGGTGGTGCTGGTTGCAGGAGTCGAACCCGCGACCCGCTACTTACAAGGCAGCTGCTCTACCTGCTGAGCTAAACCAGCCAAAACAAAAGGCCCAATCTCGAGAGACTGGGCCATGATGGAGAAATCGTAACGCTGGCAGGTCAGGAAAGCAACTATCAGAGCGCAATGGCGTCGATCTGCTGTTGGATGCTGTCCAGCAGCTGCGCCTGAAGGGCTGCCTGCTCGGTCTGCATCGCCTGCTGCTGGGCTGCCAGTTGCTCCATCTCCTGCAACGTCTTGCCGGTCTGGGCCTGCTTGAGAGCATCCTCAAACCGGATGGAGTCGGTCAGCTTGGCGATGCGCTGGGCCTCTGCCTGCCACTTGGCGGCTTTGCCTTCCAGTTCTGCCAACTTGGCCTGCATCTCGCGCATGGCCAGCTCCTGCTGCATCTGGGCCTGCTGGGCTTGCTGCTCGGCGGCTGCGCGTTCCTCGTCGCTCATCTCGTCCGGGTCTTTCGGGATGTTCAGGGCATTGCGGATCCGCTCCACAAACTCGGCCTTGCGCGGTACATCCATCAGCTCGACCAGCAGGTCAAAGCAAGCGCCGGCAGCCTCGGGCGGGAGTTGTGACATGGCCTGGGTCATCCGCTCAGCCAACTGCTGCTTATAGGCGGCGGTTTGCTGGATCGGCGCCAGTGCGATATGGGCCCGCAGCCGGGTCACATCATTGGTGAGCTTGCCATCCTCCTGCTCCACGTTGACCACTACGGCCTTGCGGCGGCGGGGGTCATCCCGGTTCACGGTCACCTTGTAGTTGCGCTTGCTGGCCATATCCTCAAGCAGATAGGCCAGCGCCAACTGCCCCACTTGCTGGCAGCCCATCCGGTAGTTGTCGTTGATCTCCGAAAGCGTGGTCGCCCCCTGCTCCACCAGGTTGCTGATAGCCACGCCAGATTGCCCGGTCGAGCCCTGCCCCAAGAAGGCGGCATAAACCCCCATGGTGTCCTGGATCAGCTTCACCGAGTCTTGCATCACCTGGAACTGCTGGGCCGCCACGTTGAAATCCTGCTCCACCTTGAAGGCGTCGCTCACGCTGGCCTTGTTGGCGCGGTCAGGGTTGAGCTCGATATAGCCATCCGGGCGCTCTACCTGCTCCAGCACCTGATCCCGGCTCATGTTGGTGGCGTCTTTATCCATGATGACGCGCTTGGCCTGCAGCAGGAACGTCAGCTTGATTCGACGCAGGTTCACCTCGTCCTGTGCAGGCATGGCGCGGGCGATGAGGCCGTAGGGCTCTCCGCTGCGGTCTTTGCGGTACCCCCAGAACGGCACCAGCGGATACATGTTGTGGGGCGCAGAGCAGGGTCGATCAACCAGGTGATGGGGGCCGACAAACCAGGATTCCCGGATCACGGCCACTGGGCAGCGCTCCAGCTTGGCGCGCCCCATGGCCACAGCAGCTAGGTGCAGTTGATTGGTCTTGTCGTACTCCAGTGCCCGACCGGAGTCCAGCATCAGCACCTGACGCATGGTGTAGGTGCGGTAGTAGACCACCTGCAGAAGCACCCGATCCCGCTCCCGGCTGCACCACTCGATCTCCTTGCCGCTGAATTGGCTCCACTCGTCATAGGCGCTGACCAGATTGGGGTCCAGCCCCTCGATGGAGGTCAGGCTCACGACCCCCTCCCAGTCGTTGACGCCCCACTGCAGCGCCTGTGCCTTGCTCGGGAACATGGTCTTGGCCTCATCCAGATCAACCCAGCGGCGTCGCATCAGCCAGCGGCAGTCGCTCAGGTCCGGCTCCCTGCTGTGCCAGTCCCAATAAACCTCGTCACGGTGGACATTGCTGAACTTGTAACGTGGGCCGAACGGGTCATCGCGGCGACACACCTCAACCCAGCCAAGGCCGGTCTTGATTTGGCCGCCGTAGGCCTCGCCCCGGGCGCGGTCCAGTCCGCCAAGGCGGCACATATCGGCGTATTCGGCGTTGACGGCCTCGGCCAGTTGCTCCAGCTCGTCATCGTGGTCATCGGCGATCACCATCAGATCGGTACGGCTCTTGGCTTCCATCCCCAGCACGCCGTCAATGGTCGGCGCGATCAGGTTGTGAATGGTGATGGGCTGGCCCCGCGCCTTGAGCACACTCACCACCTCGGGAGGCAGTTGATCGCCGTCGTAGTAGGCACACGCCCGATTGGCGATAGAGCGCCAGTCCGGCTGGCCGTTGATATCGCTCATCAGTTTGAGCAGGCGCGGGGTATCGAGGCCGCCTTTTTCAGGGGCCTTGGGTTGGGCGTTGATCATCAGTTGGCCATCCAGTGCTTGGGTTTGCGGAAGGATTCAGGTTTGACGATGCGGGCCGGCATCCGGGCACGCATCTCTTGGGCAATCATGTAGCTCATGAGCTGGTCGTCGTAGCAGCCGTCCTGGGCGTTCATGCTGCCGCTCTTGTCGTAGACGTAGGTGGTGGCTTCGGAAATGGTACCGATCCAGCGGATCCCGGACTGCCCGGCACGCAGCAGGGCCTTGAGGCCATCAACCAGGATCGGCTTGGACTGCCGGGTGGTGAGCCAGCCGAGGCGTGGCGTTTCGTCGTCGCGGTCCCGGTCGATGTGCTCCTGGGTGTAGATGCGCCGGGTCGGGTAGATCTCACGGAGCTTGAGCAGCACGGCGTGGCCGTGGTTGTTGCGCTCTGGGCCGATGTAGGCCGGGCCATGCTCTGCGGTGCCGTAGAACCTGCCAACGTGGGCCAGCAGTTGGGCAAATAGCCCTGGGTCGAGATGCCCAAACCAGTGGGCCACCTGCCGGCCGTCGCTCTTGGCTGTCACGTCGAGGCTTGAGCGGTCGCCGTGCTCCAGCCCTTCCGCCACGTCGGCGCCGATGGCGTAATCCTCGTCGGGGTCTGGCAGCTCCCAGACCAGCAGCATGTTCTCGAGGGAGCGCTGGCCACGCTCGTCCAGCTTCTCCGGCTTGCGAGCCTTCTCGCGCTTGCCGGTCACCGGGTCGATGTCGTAGACGATGAGCGGGGCCATGCAATCGCCCTCGGCATCCATGGTATGGATGGGGTCGAACACCCGGCGCCCAGAGGTCAGGAAGGCCTCCAGCGGCGTGCTGGGGAACTCCTGCTTCATCTCGGCGCCCAGAGTGGACTCTTTCAGCACGTACCACTGCCGCTGCTCGTCGGTAATGGTGCAACCCATCGACTTCTCAACTGCGGCGAAGTATTCCGCTTGCGCCTTGCTCATCACCACACCGGAAGCGGGGGCGTCGGCGCGATACTTGGGATCCTGCCACCAGGCGAAGAAGTGGAACTTCCAGTCGAGCTGGCTGAGCTCACCGGATGCCCGGGCCAGCTCGAGGGACTTCATGCTCATGGCGTGGAAGTCGCCCCCTACCCCTTCGGCTGTGCTTTCGATGAAGGCCACGGCGCCCGGGTGGATCGCCTGCAGCGTCCCGGTTCGCACCTCCTTGGCCTTCTCCGGGTACTTGGCGCAAATCTTCCCATGCTCGGAGACATGCAGGCGCTGGACGGTACCGGACCGGAACGAGGTGGCCACCTGGATGCTGGAGCCGTGTCGGAACAGGATGTGCCCGCCATTCGCCCCACCGCGCCGGGTCACCACCTTGAACTGGGCCTTGAGCCAGCCTGGCAGGTTATCGAACGGGACTTCGATCTTGGTGCGGTAGATCTCGCCGGCGGCCGTCAGGTCCTGGGCGATGATCCCGCACTTGAGGTTCTTGTTGAACAGCGCCTCATCCAGCAGATAGATGTCGATGGCGGTGGAAAACCCAAGCTGGCGCGCCTTGAGGATGATGTTCAGGTACCACATGGTACGGAACAGCAGCTCCTGCGCCGGGCGCAACCGGAAGCGCACCAGCTGGCCCTGCTCGTTCTCAATCATGTAGAGGTTGTTCATCCGCCACCACTTATCGCTGAGCTTCGAGCGGATGTAGGCCATCTGCTCCTGCTCAGTCATGGAAGATGCGTCGATGGGAACAGTCATGACATCAGCCCCCCTGTCCCCATGTCGTGGAGCTCGGAAACCATCTCGCTGACCGGGGTGGCCTCGCTGCCGCCATCCTTCTCGAGCCGATCGGCTTCGGCGGTCAGCTTGCGGGCCGCAGCTCGGATCCGGCGAGTATCTTCCTCAATCTTCGGCACACTCACTTCGTCGATGCGAAGGGCGCTTAGGGTTCGCTCGATGGACTCAATCCGCTGGATGTTGCGGTCGAGGGCCTGCTCTGCTTTCAGGATCTTGTCATAGAGCGCAATCCGGTCGGTCATCTCGCTGGCCGTGACCAGGTCCTGCTGCAGACCCTTGAGCAGCTTGGTGACGGAAATGACGCGAGCCCGGGTGAAGTCCAGCTCGTCGCGCAGTTGCAGCTCGCGGGCCTGGTCGAACAGCTCCTCGGCATCGAGGTACTTGGCATAACCGCCATGGGTCTTGGCTATCTGCATGCCGGGCTTGATGTTGGCTGGCGGGTTAGGGTTGCCCTCATACTCGCCACGGACGAAACGGCCGGAGCCATCACGCCCTTTGTTTTTCGAGGTCTGTTCAGGCTCGGGCTGGGATTGTGCGGATGAGGATGACTTCTCCCCTCTTCGCTCTCCCCCTTTGGCCTTGGCCTCATTCTCCTTGGTTTGCGCACTTTGCGCAGATTGCGCAGTTTTGCGCACTTCGGAATGCGCAGATTGCGCAGCTACGCGAGATTTATCAGGTTGCGCAGGGGATTGCCCCCGGGATTTCAAATAGCGACGCGCCGAGTTGTAGTTCAGGCCGCGGCTGTCACACCAGTCTTTCGCACTGATGCCGGTCGCTTCATGCTCCTGCAGGAACTCTGCATTGAGCTGTGCCCAGTCGGTCTTTGCCATTTAGATGGATAGCTCGCCTTCGACGATGGCATCACCAGGTACAGGCTCATGGGTAGCCGGTACTACGACGGAGACGCCAGTATTCAGGGTGACCAGGGCCTGACTCCCGTCATACTCCCTCACCTGAGTAACAACCCCGGTCACGGTAATGCCATTAACCACCGCATCGCTCCAGTCCATCGAGATAGTCCAGTAGGTCGGCTGTGGATTCCCCAGAAAGACAAACCCCGCCATTAGCGGCGGGGTTCCATGTCAGCCTGGGTGTGGGTGGCGGGCAGTTCGCTGTGTGGCTTGGAGCTGTCTGACAACTGGCCAGAAGCAGCACCGAAACGCTCAGCAAAACGCCCCTGTGGGTCCGCATGATTCTTGTCATGGCTTTCCTGCACCTCCCTTGCCCTCTCCTGCTTAAGCCAACGGCCCAGAAGGGCCGTTAGAATGTCGAGCAGTTGGAGCAAACTGTTCATGTTATTGCTTCCTGGCTTTCTCAGCCGGCAGGTTCATAGCCAGCTTGTCCAGCACCTTGGTCAGGCCAACCAAGAAGGCCTGCACCTTCCCGATCACCTCATCGTCCCGGGTGGACGGGGTGATGGCCGCGATCTTGGCCAGCCCCTGCACCACCATGGACGCGCCGCCCACTACAGCCATCAGGATGACAATCCAGTTGATGACCACCTCAACGATGTGTTCCATCGCACTCTCCTCTGCTGTTACCGGTTATCCGGCGATATTGGCAAGGCTTGCGCCTATGCCTCGGACTTCGAGAACTCTGCCGCAGCCATCACAGGCAATTCCCCCACAGGCTTCGGCTCACCGGCAGGCCAGCGGTATGCGGTTACCCGAGAGCGAGGGAACGCCTTCACGTTCACCGCGTCAGCTTGGTTGCCGCCCAATACCAGCAGATTGCCAGCCTTATCCTGCCCCACTACGAACCCAACGTGTCCGCCACCATCCCTGGAGAACACCACTACGCAGCCCGCCACCGGCTTTTCCAGCTTCTCCCCCCAGGAGGCATAGGAACGCGCACCCTCGAACCGGGTGGATTGAATGCCGACCCGCTCCAGGCACGCCCCGACAAAGGCGGCGCACCATGGGGTTTCATCGTCTTTGATCCCGCCCCGCTTGATGGCCTTCCACATCGCCACGATCTCGGGGTTGTGCTGGGGCCCCTTGATCTCCGTCAGACCGATATGCCGACGGGCCTCATCTACCCAACGCATTTTCACCATCACTCCTTCCCTCCCATCCAGCCGGTTGCCCGGCGTTCGTACAGCTCCAGTGCTTTCGACCCCATCAAGCCAGCCAGGCCAGCCATGAAGCCGCACAACGGGAGTGGGGCTGCGATGTACCAGCTCAGCAGCATGGTCAACATCCCGGCGAACCCTGACACCACCACCTGGAGCAGCGCCTCAGCCCATCGGAATTTCCTTCCCTCGCGTTTCACCGTCTGTATGTAGGTCACAAGCCCTCCCCATACGCTCAGCCCGCCGAATGCCAGATAGGCGAGCACGCTGTAGTTCTGTGGATCCTTGTCAGGCGTCATCGCCCCTCCAGAAACGACAAAGCCCGCACGAGGCGGGCCAGAAATGAAAAAGGCCAGGGTCACGGGGACTCTGGCCATCTTTGAGCAATACTAACGCCGGGGAGGGGTGGATTCAATCACTGCGTCTATTCATGGGGTTGCGCCTGCTCGGCGGCGAACGCTCCGAGCCTAATCCGCCCGCATCTCCCTCACTTGTCGGCCCATGACTTTGGCCAGATCTGACGCCTGGTGGATCACCTCATCAACAGCACGCTCTACGGCCTGCCTCATCTCCTGCCCGAACCGGCGCGACACCAACTCTACGTGTGGCACGACCCGGCCGGTGCCGTGGCACTTCGGGCAGCCGTCACCCTTGCGCGGGCGGATCCCGGTGCCATTGCAGTGCGGGCAGCGCCCTGACTGCATCATCTCGGCGACACAGTGGTCATTGGCCAGGGACAGGATCTCGTTCCGCTCAGCCAGAAGGCGCTGGTACTCGTGATCATTGCCGGACCGGTGGGCGCGCTTGGCCTTCTCCATCACCACGGCGGCCCGGCGGCGCTCCTTGTCATAGTGAGGGTGGCAAAGTACCAGGTGATCCAGCTGCTCAGGCAGCGGGCGGCGCAGCAGGATAGCCATGGCCATGCCACCGGCATCGCTGCTGCCAAGAGTGGTGCAGAAGTGGGCCAGCAGCGACGCAAGGGCTTGTTCATCCCCCAGGTGGTCAGCCATAAGGAACTGAAGTCCTTGCGGGTTGCTCTTTGCGGCCACCTGCAGGGCTCCCAGAAACTCCTCCCTCCCCAGCGTACTGGAGCGACCAGACGAGGGTTCATGTAGTGCGCCTTTCGGTGAGAAAAGGCGCAGAGCCATTTCGATAGAGTTGGTCATGGTTTGGTCCTCTGGTCTGGGTCCTGATTGAAGGCGGCGAGCAGCCAGGCGCGCAACTGGCCGGATTTGATGTGTTCCGGGGTGACTTCCAGCACGGTCCACCCGAGCAAGGTGGCCTCGTTCATCTTGGCCCGGTCCTCTACGAACCCCCTCCCCCGGGTGTGCCGGCCACCGGAGTGGATCCCGCCGTGGACCTCAAGGGCGAGCTTCTGCGCCTCCCAGGCGTAGTCGAAGCGCCATTTGCGCTTGGGGTGAAACAACAGCTCGGTGGCTGGGTCAGGGAAGCCGACCAGCTGTGCCAGCACCTTGCCGTGCAGCTCATCCACCTGCTGCGCCTTCTTGACCTTGTTCACCACGGCCTTGGCTTTCGGGTTGTTGCCGAGCAGGCGGCTGGCATCGATAGCGGATAGGTGGATCATGCCGCCCCCTTCACACTGACAAGCCCGCGCACCACCCAGCTATGCAACTGACGGGTCAGGGCGCTATAGGTGACCTCTTCGCGCTCCCCGGGCTGCCAGTCGTAGGCGATACGGCCATCAATGGCGTCATGGCAAGCGCAGCACGCCTCCACTGCCACCAAATCATCCCCCTTGAGCGCCATTCCATGCGGAGCGCTTGGCAGGTGAGCCAGCACGGTGGTTTCGGTGCCACCAATGCAGACCCCGGCAAGCTGGATCTTGCAGAGCTGGCCGCGAGCACCATCGCGCAGGTCGCTGGAGCGGATTGGGCTGGTCTCGAATCTCATCCGGCAAACCCCATCAGCTGGGCGCAGGCGTTCTCAGCCTCCTCCTCGGTGGCAAACTGCTTGCTCAGCACATAGCGCCAGCAGACCCCGAACACAGCCCGGTACAGGTCGGAGAACTCAGCCTGCTCCATCTTGGCGAAGCTGACGCTCTTGGCCTCCTTGCGCATGCCGCCATCCGGCAGCATCACCACGGTGTAATAACCGGCCTCTACAGTGAGCCACTTGCGCATCACCTCAAACGACTTCTCAGCCTGGGGGCCGTGGCGTTCAACGCGGCTGCTGGCCAACTGGTCGATAAACTCATCCTTGGCCTTGTCCAGCACGCTGCCTGCGCCAAACTGGGCGAGGTAGCGAACGAATCGGGACAGGATCCCCTGCTCGGCTGGCGAGACCATGCCGCCAGTTGGCTCCCAGTAATCGAAAGTCAGGTTGAGCAGGGCGAAGAAACGGCGATGAAACGCCAGATTGCGGCGCCCCTTGCCCTTGGCCAGGATGGTGGTACCGATCGGCATCAACTTGATGGCTTCGGCATCGGCCGGAGTGGACGGGGCAAGTACCCCGCCGGACATTTTCAGAAGGGTCAGCTCCATGGTTATGCCGCCACCTCGCCACTTGTCCCCATGAGGTCGGCTAAGCGTAAAAGCTCCACCTCTGACAAGGAAAACCACTCGCCATGATCACGCCGATGGGAGAACTCTTTGTGCAAACGAGACTCCAGCTCGGATCCACCATGCGCTTGATAGACCAAAACAAGATGGCCGGCTGACATAGACTGGATCGTTTTCACCCGGTGAGGAATGTCTATTGCCCTACCTATCTTGAAAAGACCAGTTGATAAACACTTCATTACGTAAACGAAAGGTGGTCTTTTAGGTTGAGCGTCGAATCGTTCCTTCCACTCGGAAAATTTACCGACCAGCACAATTAAGTCGGACAAGCTTTGAATCATGCGCTCAAAATCACAGAGATAACGCCAGACAGCGAAGCTGTGTGGTGGAATTTTCAGGTATTCAATAAGAGCCAGCGCCCCGATAACTGTGAACTCGTAGAAACGGCAATCACTAAAATCATCAATTGGGCAGAATACGCTGTGGAGTTCGCTCGTTGCTTCCAAGACTTGGCATGCGTCATACACAACTTGATGGGGAAGCCCGAACGCAAACGCGGTGCTTTCTGAATCTGAGTAGACAATTTCAGCTTCAAAATTGGTGGCTGATGTCAATCCAGTTCTTCCGAACACGGAATACTGCGATGGGTGATGAGTCATGCCGCCACCGCCTTGGCTGCTACGGCCTCGGTGGTGGGAGACAGCTCGATGCGGTAATGCCACACCTGCTTGCCGTCGATGACCTGATTGCTGGAGTGCTTCTCCCAGCCGTAGCAGCAAACTTCACGCAGTCTGGCGCTGATGGCGGCCTGGGTGTCGGCGTGGCCGTAGCGGCTCCAGCACTCGCGCTCGATGTCGCGCAGGGTGCGGGCCTTGCCGTCGCTCATGATGGATATCACGCGCCCCAACTGGGTCGCGATGGATAGATCTCGGGTATGTGGTTTGGTCATGGTCTAGGTCCTTTGGTTAAACAGCCGGGTGGTCTAGGTCCGGCACTGGCAATGGTACGGGGCGCTACCCCTTGTGTCACTGGTTGGCAAGGCCCTCCCTCTCGAAGTTATCCACAACCCCAAATGAGTCGCCACCTCGCAACACCAGCACTGGCGCGGCTCTCAGCCGTGCAGCCTCCTCAGCCACTCGCTCCGGCGTCGTGCTCTGCACCAGCCAATGCCCTGCGCCACGCCGCTGGTCGGTGTATCCCAGCGCATCGATCTCGTCGGCCACCTCGAGCTGCATCCGCTCCCCACACCAGCCCCGCACGGCGGGATAGATCACCACCCGGCAGAATTTCGCGGCCACGACCGCGGCACTCACGTCAGGATTGAAAAAATCAGCCATCCCACCCCCCTTTCGCTGGCTTGGATTTGCTGCGTTCCACTTCTGCAGCATGTGCCATGCGCGCAACCTCTTGCTGGTCGATATTTGAGATCACCCCATCATGGAACTGGCAGTAAGCGGTTCCCGTCTTACCGCCTCGGTTGAGCCTGACCAGCAACTCCATGACTCCTGCCATCGGGGAAGCCTCGTTATAGACCTCATCGCGATAACAGCCGATCCACACATCGCAATCCTGCTCGATCTGGCCGGTGTCACGGCTGTCGCTGGGAACCGGGCGTTTGTCTGCACGCTGCTCCAGCCCTCGATTGAGCTGAGTCAGCAGTATCACCGGGCAACCCATCTCCTTGGCTAGCATCTTGAGCGCCTTGGTTATCGCGCCGTAAGCCAGATCGTTACGCTCAGCCTTGTCGGCAGTCATCAGCGTCAGGTAGTCAACAGCGATCAGCCCGAGCTGACCGAACTGTCGCTTCAGCCGGCGACTCTCACGGACCACCTGGTGCACAGTCAGCCCAGGCAGATCTGCGATATGGAGTTTGGAGTTACCAAGCTCTGCGGCAACAGCGTAGGCCTTGTCCATCTTGCACTGGTCAGACATTGATTTCAGATGCTTGCCGGAGACACCGGACGCTTGCGATACCATGACCTCGAACAGCTCACCCCGTGTCATCTCCAGCGAAAAACCAACCACAGGGAGCTTCTTGACCAGCGACGTGTGGTTACACAGACTCGCCATCAGCGTGGTCTTGCCCATCTTCGGTCGAGCGCCGATACACACCAGCGCCGTAGGGCTGATCCCACCTGGGTAGAGCAACTCATCCAAGGACGCGATCCCCGTGGCATAACCGGTCATCTCCCCTGGGCGGCGGCTTGCCCGGCGATCCAGCTCATCACACCAGTCCCGCACGATTTCGCTGGCGTGTACCGCAATCCCGGTCACCCCCCCAGAGCGCTTGGCATCGACCTCAGACAACAGCGACCCCATCGCAGCGAACCGCTCATCGGTGTTGCTGAATCCAGGCTCCATCATCGCCGCGATACAGTCATGCAGCTTGGCAACAGCGAAGCGCCGCTCTGCAGCGCTACGCACCATCCCCCCATAGGTCACGATGTTCGCCGCGCTTGGGGTGTTCTTGGCGATCTCGACTAGGTAGGCAAACCCGCCGGCAACATCGAGCTCGCCGTCCTGCTCGATACGGTGCTGCACTGTCATGATGTCAACCGGCTGCTTGGCGGCGATCAGTTGGGAGATCGCCCCGAAAATGATCTGGTGCGGGCGACTGTAAAAATCGCGCTCAGACAGGCCCAAGTCGTGGAACGAGTCAGCCCGCAGCATCAGCCCGCCCAGCACAGACTGCTCCGCCTCGAAGTTGTGAGGGGGCACAAACCCCATTGCATCACTCGTCATTGAACCGCCCCTCCCGCACGCCCAGATAACACCGCTCGGTCACCAAAAAATCCAAGTTCTTCGGCTTCCAGGCCGACTCGCCATCGCGGCGCGGGCGGCTCTCGCACATCCAGCGGCAGTTCTTGGCGATGAAATCCAAGTAGGCGCGCCAGCGGGTCTCGTCGAACTTGAACTTGGTCCAGAAGTTCCTGATTTTGGTTTTGCGAGAATCGGTCAGCTCACGGATGGCTGGCATCTCAGGGAGTATTTCGTGGTAAGCATCCAGGATCGCCTGATACGGAGTGTTTTTTACTGTTCGCTTTTCGGTGGTTGCTGCTGGGGGTTCAGCGCAAGCTGATGCCCCATCAGTAGTTGTCTTTACTGTCTTTTGAATAGTGTCTTTTGTGTGTCCGATTACCTCTGACACATGTGTCATGGTTTCTCTGACACTTTCTGTCATGGTTTCTCTGACAATGTCAGACTTCCTATGACACTCTGAAATGTCCCATTCGCTCAGGTTCTTGTTGGGTCCAATCTTGCTACCTTCCCACACTAGAACCTTCATGCGAATCAGCGTGTTCTTAGCCAGGCTAACTGCCTGCCGAGACAGCTTTGTGCGCTTTGCTATCTGGCTATCAGCAATGCGATCTACCTTTTTGTTGAACCCATAAGTGCAACGGCAGATAGCATGCGCAACCTTTTGCTCGTTCTTGCTTAAATCAGACTCAATGAGTGCGTCATACAGTTCGTTGGCTAAGCGGGTATAGCCATCGTCAAGGTCTGCCACACGAACCTCCTGTGGGGCACTCTGTGGGCGTCTATCTGGAAACTTCAAAAGCGCCGCCATCTCACACCCCCAGCTCATCAGCAAGCTGGCGCACGGCCAGCTCGTACTCACGCTGGGATAACCCCATTGCTTGCAATTCACGCTTCTTGAGCTCATAGAGCTCCCAGATGGCAACGGATGAGGGGTTAACCATGAGCAACCTCCTGCTCGGTGTAGGCGCAAGCCGGGCACTCAAAGGCGCGGTCATTGGTGCCGGACTGCAGCTCACTGCCGCACAGTGGGCAGTGGTTGAGGTCGTTCAGCAAGGGGTGGCCCCCATGGGCCATGGTTGAATTGGTCATTGTTGGGTCCTGTGGTGTTTAAGCTGCCCGCTGGTGAGGCGGGCAGGTGCTGCTTATGCGCTGGGTTGTGCTTCGGCACGCTCCAGGGTGCGGGCTTCCAGCTCGCGGGCCAGGCGGACGGCCTGGCGATCTGTTCCTGCGGCGTGCGCGGTCGAGATCAGCGGCTCGTCGAGGGCTAGGGCCAGCTCGTGCATGACCGACTTCAGGATGATGTTGTCGCGATCGCTGACGTGCTGGGATGCCGGGCGCGGCGGACGGTGTTGCATGGTCATGGGTTACCTCCCGAGGACAAAGTTGATGAGTTTTTGCAGGGGGCGCAGCGGGCGCTCCTCGTTGTAGGCGGCCTCGTCTTCTTGGCTGAACTGGAGCAGGCCGCGCTCGGGCAGGCCGGAGCCCTCCAGGATCTCCTCGACGGTCACGGGCGGAAAACCCTGCTCCAGCAAGCTCCGATTGGCCCGTTTAACGGCCCTCGCCAATATGGTGGGCTCGTGCTGAGATATGGCCTGGAGCAGGATCAGCAGCGAGGTGCGGGCAAATGCGGTTTCGGTCATGCCACACTCGGCGCCTACTTCCTGCCATACCTGGCGCTGGGCTGGGGTGCCGCGCACTTTCAGCGGGGAGCGGGTGCTCATATTTTCATGATCTGGGAGCGATACTCTTCCCATGGGGTTGGTCCTCTATGTTGGGTAGAAAAGCTGGCCGGTGGTCAGGCGGCCTGCTGGGTAGAATGGTCTTGCTCCTTGAGCAGGGGGTAATCCTCCAGGCCCAGCCGCAGCTCGCCGTTGCTGGCGATGACAAAGCTGACTGCATGCTGGGCAGGAATCACCTCCCCCCACTTCACGGCAAGACTGCGGGAAATACCGATCGCTTTCATGGCGCGGGCCATATTGCCGAAATAGCCGATTACTTCATGTTTCTTCATTGGTCTGGGTCCTGTGCATGGTGACATGCAAATGATGTCCTCTATAGAGAACGATGTCAATCTTCATCGTCTCCCAAAGTGATCAGTCAAGGAATTACAATTTAGTCTCTAAAGAGAACAAGAGGTTATTGATGAAAACTTTCGGACAACGCCTTGAGGAAAAGCTGCAAGAGTTGGGCATCAGCATGTCTGAGCTTGCGCGCCGTACCGGCTTATCCAAGAGCGTGATTAGCAACACCATCAATAACCCGAATCGTGAAATGCGAGTGTCATCCCTGATTTCCATTGCCAGGGTGCTGAAGGTTGATCCCATATGGCTATACACCGGCCGCAGCAGTGGTGATCTGCTGAACGACATTCAGTTCAATTCGGATAAAGTGCCGGTCTGGACCTTGGATGACGTGGGGAACCTGGCAACAGATATGCTGCCGAACATGAATAGCGGGCGGTATGTGGTGGCAGAGAACCAAAGCCACAGCATTGCCATCGAGGCCACAAACGATCACCTATCAAAATCAGGCATTGTGGCCGGTGACATCTGCATCTTCAGCTTGGCTGACCGCACTCCAGAGGAGGGTGCTGTAATGCTGATCAGGCTCGAAAAGAATGATCAAGCGCGGCTGCTAAGGGCAATGTCGGGGATTGATGGATGGGTTTACGGTGTAGACGATCCAAGGCTTGGCACGGTCACATCCAGTGAGGCTATCGTGCTTGGCAAGTTGTCAGAACTGAGGCGCAACGAGATCAAGTAACCCCCCCCTCTCCTCTCCCTCCCCTTAACCCGCTTCGGCGGGTTTTTTGTTGTTCAAAAAAAATATCGTTTATTTTAGAGATCGGTATTGACCAATCGTTCTCTAAAGAATACAGTTTGCACATCGTCCTCTTGAGAGAACGACCAAGACCGATAGCAACAAGGGGCAGCGTGGAAGGCGGCCAATCGTGGTGAAGGTCTTGGGTAATGCCACACGAACGGTGAGAGCCCGGGCCGGAGACGTAACCGGCAAACCTCCGGATCTGGCGGAGTAAAAGGCCAGAACACAACTGGGATTGCATTCCTAACTGGACTTAGGGCGTCAAACAAAACGCCCGGAAGACACACTTGAGTGAGTGCAATCCACAGTTGTGGTGAATGCGCAGGCTGATGCGACGCCCAGCGGTGCGGTTCAAAACCATGAGGGTCTTCCTCGAAAACAGAATGTGCCGGGATCAGCTCCGGCCACCACACAGAACTTAGGCAACCAGCAACAGGACCCGGCCCCTGACCAGGGCAGAAGTGAGGCGCCTGACCAGCGCGTAAGAACGACAAAGCCCGCACAAGGCGGGCTTCGAAGGACCGGGTACCACCCGGTCAGTGAAAGCCGAGGGACCAACCCCAGCAATCAGGACCCAGCATGACGAATCAACTGGGAATTAGCGAGGACCAACTCGCCAACAACGGAGACTGTAGCATGACCAGACGCCTTTTTTCCAGGGCCGCGAAACGCGCCGACCAGATCGTAGCCGCCATCGCCGACCGCCTGAACGGCAACGCTGCTCGCCGCCGAGCCATCAAGCAACGCTTGGCGGTTGCCATGATGGCCACCGAGCGGCACCACATTGTTGCTGCTCGAGCCGCCCAGCTTCGCAATACAGGTTTCACTAGGCACAGCGCCCTCCTCCACTGGCGGGCCGAGTTCCACCGCAACGCCATCTGACCCGGGTCTGGCGCTTCCCTCATAGCGCCGTAGCCAAAGCCTCTTTCTCAAGCACCGCAAGGATGCTTTGGCTTCGCTCACGCCAAATTCGGCTTGGCCTGCTCTTTAACAACCTGGAACCGGCTCACAACCACGAATCCCGATGCCGGTAGGGATGCGCCGATACCCCGTTCAATCCGGAAGGCGGTGCGTGAACGTGAACGGTGGCCACTGGCAACAGTGGCCAGCCTGGAGCCCCTTGCATCAGGAGGTTGCAGGCTGACAGCCGCCCCAAACAGATCCATAATGCCCCCTTCGAAACAAGGAGGGGTTATGAATCGAGTAGGAGGTTGGATCGGGGCGGTGTTGCTGGGTTTGTCGCTACTCTGGTTGCCAGTAGTACAGGCAAATGGAACACAATGGGATATTCCCAAAATAACGAAAGATGCCGAACAAGGATTAAGCCAAGCTCAAGTTCTCCTTGCGCATTTACATCACAGTGGTATAGGCACGCCTCAAGACTATAAGCAAGCTTTTAGCTGGTATCAAAGGGCTGCCGACCAAGGCGACGCTAACGCTCAAGAGAGTCTTGCAGGAATGTACGATCGAGGTGAAAGCGTACCGCGCAGTGATAAAAAAGCGATGTTCTGGTATAGCAAGGCTGCCGAACAAGGAAGTCCATTTGCGCAATTCAAGCTAGGCCTGAAGTATGACGATGCAAAAAACTACAAGCAGGCGATAAACTGGTGGCGCAAATCAGCCGACCAAGGCTATTCATATGCTCAAGTTAATCTTGGCACGATGTACGCCCAGGGTTTGGGGGTCACCAAAAACAATAAACAAGCGGTACAGTGGTTCCGCAAAGCAGCAGAACAAGGTGTTTCAGACGCCCAGTTCAAGCTGGGCCATCAGTACAAAAATGGTCTAGGTGTCACGAAGAGTGATAAGCAAGCGATGGATTGGTGGCGTAAAGCTGCTGAACAAGGTCACCCAGTTGCTCAAGGGGCCATTGGTGCATGTTACGGTGATGGATCCGGTGTGCCACAAAATTATGTCCAAGCCTATGCGTGGTTTTCTGTTGCCGCAGCAAATGGCGTGGAGGAATTCGCAAAATCTCGCGATAAAGTTGCAAAGCTCCTCACTACAGAGCAATTGGCCAAAGGCCAAGAACTGGCCGCCAGCTACTTCGAGAAATACCAACCAAAGTAGTCGCCACAACGACCACCAGACCAAGCCCAGCAACCGCTGGGCTTTTTCATGGATTGACAACCATGCCAATGTTTCTGGATACTATAAAAGCAACGGCAAAATCCGTTGCCGGGATTGGCGTCCTGAACCTACAAGAGCGCATCGACACGCGCTAGCGTGTTTTTTTATGCGCGGCCCAGCAGTACCTGTCAGTTATGGCGGGCTGGGCGGGGGCCCTTCGGGGCGCCGGGTCTCTTGTAGCCGGTACGCCAACCCTGCTCAGTTCGCCACCAGATGATTGGCGTCATTGGTGGCGATTCACTCTACAAGAGGAATTGACCATGAATACTCAAGCCATTGCCCCCGCTATCATGCAGAACCTCGTCGCCGTTGTCGAAAGCGGCGCCCTGATGACCACCTCGCTCAAAGTCGCCGATGCCTTCGGCAAGCGCCACGACAACCTGTTACGCAAGATCGAAACTCTCGGATGCTCGACAGAATTCAACGCCCTCAATTTTGAGGCGGTTGAATATCTTGATCTGAAAGGTGAAACCCGTAAGGCGTGGAACATGACCAAAGACGGCTTCATGTTTCTGGTCATGGGCTTCACCGGCACCAAAGCGGCCACCATCAAAGAAGCCTACATCGCCGAATTCAACCGCATGGCCGATGAGATCCATCGCCGCGAGCTCGCTACACTGGTAGACGACATCCCCTTCCCGCCAGTTGCCAGCGAACTGCACAAATGCAGCGGCCAGCAGCTGGCCAAGGCCCTCTGCCACAAGCTGGGCGCCACCCGCTACATGCTCAGCATCGAGCCAGACAGTGGCAGTATGAGCGGCCGCCACGGCGGGGATAGCCTCACCCTCTGGCCGGTTGCCGACTGCGCCCACGTCATTGACCCAACCGACCCGCGCGACATGCAGCGCATGCTCGACCTGATGAGCAATGACGACCTGACCGACTTGATGAAGCTGACCCTGGCTTCCGTCACCCGGCGCACCAAATCGCTGATGCAGCCACGCTAACCAGCGCCAGTTTCAACCAACAACCCCAGCCCTCGTGCTGGGGTTTTTGTTTTTAATACCAATCAGATTAAAGATGTGATCTAATTGCTCTATTCTGGTTTCACTGTACTCAGTATGTCCGATCCAATCGATTTCTTGGCCCTCGCCAAGGCAGAAACCAACGCCAGGAAACGCATGCGATTCCTGGCGTTAGCACACT
>NZ_JAGKRH010000290.1:0-975 GCF_017939245.1 Aeromonas sp. PrichA-15
CACACCATGGGAGTGGGTTGCACCAGAAGTAGATAGCTTAACCTTCGGGAGGGCGTTTACCACGGTGTGATTCATGACTGGGGTGAAGTCGTAACAAGGTAACCCTAGGGGAACCTGGGGTTGGATCACCTCCTTACCTTAAGATGACGAAGTTGTTGAGTGTTCACACAGATTGCCTTGATTCAAAGTAGTTAGAGCAAAGACCTGGTGCATTAATGCATCAGCTTCTGTTGTCCAGCCTTCGGGATGGATGAGAGAAAACCTCTTCTGCCGGATAACGGGATGTGAATAGCAGTTTAGTGCTGCCTGTTGTCTCAGTGCGCAAGCACTGCAAAGCAGACTCGGGGTCCCCTTCGTCTAGAGGCCTAGGACACCGCCCTTTCACGGCGGTAACAGGGGTTCGAATCCCCTAGGGGACGCCACTTCTCTTCTTGCTAACAAGAATGCAGAGTTAAGAACTGATTCTTAACTCTGTTTTCTTCGGCCTCGCGCCGTTGCAAACATGCTCTTTAACAATCTGGAAAGCTGATTTAAAAAGTAGTTCTCAAACATTTGTTACAAGTGCTTTGGAAACTTCTTGGCGAAAACCAAATTTTATTTGGTCACCTTCCTTCGGGAAGAAAGTTGTGCAGCAACAAGCTGGGTCGTTCAACGACACTTCTTGGGGTTGTATGGTTAAGTGACTAAGCGTACATGGTGGATGCCTTGGCAGTCAGAGGCGATGAAGGACGTACTAACCTGCGATAAGCCGTGAGCAGTCGGTAAGAGACATTACGACTCACGGATTTCCGAATGGGGAAACCCACTTAGCATAAGCTAGGTATCGCTGCGTGAATACATAGCGTAGCGAGGCGAACCGGGAGAACTGAAACATCTAAGTACCCCGAGGAAAAGAAATCAACCGAGATTCCCTCAGTAGCGGCGAGCGAACGGGGATTAGCCCTTAAGCATCTTGGAAGTTAGTGGAACGGTCCT
>NZ_JAGKRH010000037.1:0-486 GCF_017939245.1 Aeromonas sp. PrichA-15
GTCGGGTAGTCGTATTTTGTTGACCAAACCGGGCTTCGTCCTGAAACCAGACATCGACATTGGCAAGCGCAACATGACCCGGGATGTTAAGGATCGTTTCCAGCTGGAAGTTTTTTAAAAGCTTCCTGCACCTGCCCATCCTGCTTCGGATGTCGTGAGCGACTGGTTATCCAGGAAAACCCCAGCTCTCTGAGGAGGCGGTAGACATTGGAGAGTTCATAGGCCACACCAAACTCTCGTTCGATATACGTTTGAATATCAGTACCTTGCAGTCGTCCCCCGATGGCCAGCCGGCTTTGTTGGTCGATATATTCGCTAAGCTGGGATAGCTGTTCGGCGCCGAGCTTGGCGGGTCGGCCTGGTGGACGGACACTATCCAGCCCCGCCACGCCGTGTAGCAAGAAGTTGCTCACCCATTTGTTGACACTTGTGCGGCTGACTTTGAGAAAGCGGGCAATGTCAGTTCTGGAATGACCTTCTTGAAAG
>NZ_JAGKRH010000291.1:0-602 GCF_017939245.1 Aeromonas sp. PrichA-15
CGGTGTGATTCATGACTGGGGTGAAGTCGTAACAAGGTAACCCTAGGGGAACCTGGGGTTGGATCACCTCCTTACCTTAATGATGACGAAGTTGTTGAGTGTTCACACAGATTGCCTTGATTCAAAGTAGTTAGAGCAAAGACCTGGTGCGAAAGCATCAGTGCTTATCTGGCTTCGGTCAGATGAGAGAAGCCCTATCATTGGGTTTTGGGATGTGAATAATGGCGCTCGGCCTCGCAGGCTCGGCACTCGCCATTACCCAAAATCTGCACTGCTGACGCAGCGCAAAGATGATTTTGGGTCCCCTTCGTCTAGAGGCCTAGGACACCGCCCTTTCACGGCGGTAACAGGGGTTCGAATCCCCTAGGGGACGCCACTTCTCTTCGCATCTTAAGAATACAGAGTTAAGAACTGATTCTTAACTCTGTTTTCTTCGGCCTCGCGCCGTTGCAAACATGCTCTTTAACAATCTGGAAAGCTGATTTAAAAAGTAGTTCTCAAACATTTGTTACAAGTGCTTTGGAAACTTCTTGGCGAAAACCAAATTTTATTTGGTCCTTGTTGTACGACAACAAGCCGTGCCGGTTTCACCGACACTTCTT
>NZ_JAGKRH010000292.1:0-8032 GCF_017939245.1 Aeromonas sp. PrichA-15
AAATTTAAGGGGAAAACGTGTCCCGGGTCAACTGCTTTTCAAGAGTAAGCAACTTCTGATAAGATACTTTATGTCAGCAGGGTCTGTTTTCGGGTTGCGGTTTTGCTGAATGCGGGGCGTAGTTTCCTAAATCGATAATTTAACCAGATAGGAGTACAGACATATGAAAATCGTAAAAAGGATATTATTAGTATTGTTAAGTTTATTTTTTACAGTTGTGTATTCAAATGCTCAAGCTGACAACTTAACTTTGAAAATTGAGAATGTTTTAAAGGCAAAAAATGCCAGAATAGGAGTAGCAATATTCAACAGCAATGAGAAGGATACTTTGAAGATTAATAACGACTTCCATTTCCCGATGCAAAGCGTTATGAAATTTCCGATTGCTTTAGCCGTTTTGTCTGAGATAGATAAAGGGAATCTTTCTTTTGAACAAAAAATAGAGATTACCCCTCAAGACCTTTTGCCTAAAACGTGGAGTCCGATTAAAGAGGAATTCCCTAATGGAACAACTTTGACGATTGAACAAATACTAAATTATACAGTATCAGAGAGCGACAATATTGGTTGTGATATTTTGCTAAAATTAATCGGAGGAACTGATTCTGTTCAAAAATTCTTGAATGCTAATCATTTCACTGATATTTCAATCAAAGCAAACGAAGAACAAATGCACAAGGATTGGAATACCCAATATCAAAATTGGGCAACCCCAACAGCGATGAACAAACTGTTAATAGATACTTATAATAATAAGAACCAATTACTTTCTAAAAAAAGTTATGATTTTATTTGGAAAATTATGAGAGAAACAACAACAGGAAGTAACCGATTAAAAGGACAATTACCAAAGAATACAATTGTTGCTCATAAAACAGGGACTTCCGGAATAAATAATGGAATTGCAGCAGCCACTAATGATGTTGGGGTAATTACTTTACCGAATGGACAATTAATTTTTATAAGCGTATTTGTTGCAGAGTCCAAAGAAACTTCGGAAATTAATGAAAAGATTATTTCAGACATTGCAAAAATAACGTGGAATTACTATTTGAATAAATAAAAAACTACCGCTAACACTGGCTCATAGGCAATGGCGGGTTGAAGTGCAATTTGCAAAGTCGGTAGCCCGCCCGAGCGTTTTCTCGGTTTGACAGGAAAGGCTCACGCAAACCGCCACTGCCCATAGCCCAAACCGTTATGGTTCAGTGGTGAAAAAAAGCGAAATTGGTATTTTTAGGTTTTTGTGCTTTTGGAGACTGGAAAAGAAAATTGAGTGTTTGTTGCGGAACTGAAAAATGGAAAGTTTCTTGAAAGGCTACCGTTGAGAGGAACAAAAAAGAAAAAAAGAAAACTTGGACGCAGATTGTTCCGGTCTATGCTCCTTCGGAGCGAATGGTTCTTCAGCGGAATCTGCATGGATCTTAAGTCTGCAAGGGTTTGCGTTGTGGTTGCGACCAACGAGAAACGGCTCCGAGAGTTTGGCAGTTCAAGCTCGCAACGTAAAGAAAAATTGAAGTTTTTTGTTTTTTAAGTGAAAATGAATACTTTTGGGAAACGGTAGCAAATTCTGAAAAATAAAGAATTGACCGCAACAAAACCCCTTACCAGCTTTGAGCTGTACACGGTAATAGCCGTTAACGCCATCGACCAACCCTTCGGGTTCACCCATTGGAATGCCACCGCCCCTAAAAAAGACATTGGGCGAAAATCGTGTTTTGCTTCGGTTTTGCCGCTCGTGGCGATTTTGTACGTCAAGTACAGCAAATAACTCAAGCTCAATACTTTCAAAATGGAGTGAGTAATTGGGTAAGCGTTGAAGAGGCTCATCAAGCCAATGCCCACCAAAATTAACATGGCACCAAAACCGAAGGTAATGCCCAACATGTGTGGAATGGTGCGTTTAAAGCCAACATTTGCCCCTGAGGTCATCAACATAATGTTATTGGGACCCGGCGTAAAAGTGGAGACAAAAGCGAACAACGCCAAAGCGCCCAGTTGATGATATTCCATAGATTGTTCCTTGAATCTGTTCTCGATAAGTTGAGAACAACTATAAGTAGAACTGAGGTCAATATTGTGCTTTTATTTGATGATTAGAAACCAAATAAGCAATGAAACATCATCATGGATAGATTTGACGAAAGAATATTGCAAGTGCTCAAACGAGACGGAAGAATCTCCAATGTAGAGCTGTCGGAACGCGTTGGTTTATCTCCGTCTGCAACCTTACGCCGAGTGCAAGATTTAGAGCGTAAAGGCGTGATCAAAGGCTACCGAGCGGTGCTGGATAATCAGCAACTTGGTGTGGGTTTTGTCGCTTACGTGTCTATTGGTTTGGCCTCGCACTCTAAACAAGCACAGCTTGGTTTTGAAGAACACGTGCGCTTTGTAGATGAAGTGGTGGAATGTCACAATATTACGGGAGCCAATGAATATTTAATACGCGTAGAAACGCAAAGTTTAGCCGCATATAAAGCGTTCCATGCCGATGTACTGGGTGAGTGTAAGCACGTCAAGTCGATCACAACCATGGTGGTAATGGACACACCGAAAGACGAACGTTAGTCGGTCAAGAGTGGCATGGTTTTGTGGCACATGAATTTGAAGTGACTCGAAAGAGTCAGTCGAGTATGAGATAAGTACACAACAAATGCTGGAAAGCAGATGGCACTCTTACAATTTCCACCTTTATTCTCACCTTCGAAATAATCTCATCCTGCTAGTTTTGCTTAAACCGCTTGTGTTTCAGAGCGGCGAGTCAGCAAATTTAAGGATGAACGATGAAATCACATGTAACACTTCCTCTTTTGAGCTTAAGCGCTGTTGCCGCATTGAGCTCATTTAACGTCAACGCCCACGGCTGGGTAGAATTTCCAAGTGCTCGTCAGAATACGTGTTATTTAGACGGTGGTTTTTGGACCAATGAGATCCCCAACCAAGCGTGTAAAGCGGCTTTTGAAGAATCTGGTGCTTACCCGTTTGTGCAACGCAGTGAAATTGCAGCAAACGTACCAAATTACCGAGATATGGAGCATGTTAAAGCCGTAGTCCGTGACGGCGAACTGTGTTCTGCCGGCGATGCCGCTAAGAAAGGCTTGAACATTCCTTCTCCAAACTGGCAGCGCACCAATGTTACGCCAGATGCAAATAACCAGATTGAATTGGTGTTTTACGGCAAGGCGCCGCACAACCCATCATACTGGGAATTCTATCTCACCAAGCCGACCTATGATGATTCAAAACCGCTTACTTGGGGGGATTTAGAGCTGATTGACACCGCAGGTGACGTGTATGTTGATGCGGAAAAACGCTACCGTATTCAGGTGACTTTCCCTGCTGATCGTTCCGGCGATGCGGTGCTTTATACTCGTTGGCAGCGCATTGATGTCGCTGGTGAAGGTTTCTACAACTGTAGTGACATTACGTTAAACGGAACGGGCACGACGCCACCGACTGACCCTGTTGATCCAACCGAACCGGGCAACAATCTGACATCTCTGGGCTACTTTGTTCAGCAAGGTTTTGGACCAGTAGAAGCGGGTGACACCATCCGTTTCCGTACGTTTAATGCGACAGGCAATGAAATTGTTGATATTTCACTACCAATCAGCACAAACAATACGGCTACTTGGGCGGCAGAAATAGCAGATCAATTTAACGCACAGCAAACGGGCGATTGGTATGTGGGCATTTGGCATCAAGAGATGAACCACTATATGTTCGATAGTAAGAACGTGAATGCAAACCAAGTATTAGCGCCAAGTGCAGACTTCAGTTATGCGTTGTCACTGATCAAAGCGGATGTACCGCCACCAGTTGAACCAACCAACTTGTGGGACAAGACGACCGTTTACGACCAAGGTGATGTGGTGACGCACAACGGTAAAGAATGGACTGCCCAGTGGTGGACGTCTGGTGAGGAACCAGGCACAACGGGTCAATGGGGGGTATGGCGTTAAGTCATTTATTCGGGCCCTGATCAATAAAACCCTTCTCATGTGAGAAGGGTTTGTTTTTTCAGTCTAAAACGACAACTTTGGTCGAGTGGTTGTCTTGAAAATCAGAGCACATATCGTTATTCGCTTGCTCTCCACTCGCTCCAGTTGAGCATCGCGTAGTCTGCCAGTTTGAGCATCGGAATGTCTTCGTGTGTATCACCGTAGGCATAAATAGACTCAAACTCGTCGAGCGAAAACGCCGCCTTAACGCGCGAGACTTTTCTTTCTAAACTGCAATCACCTTGCTGGTAAAAGCCACTCAGTTTTGGCTGCTCTGAGATCAGTTCACTGCACAGCAAGTGGTAACCGTTCGCTTCACACCAAGGCTTGAGATACGCATTGAGTGATGCCGACACCACCACAATGGTATCGCCTCTGTGTTGATGCCAAGTCAACCTTTCCATCGCTTCTGGCCGTAAGTACAGCGGGATCACTTCATGGGCAAACTGAGCGCCAATCGCTTCAATTTGCTGCGTTTCTTTCCCTGAAAATGCAATAAAACTGCTGAGCGGACGCATAAGACGAGCGGGTAACACTCCGAGTTTGTACAGCGCATAAAATGGCATGATAGCGACCTTTCCTACTCGTTTGCGCAGGCCATAAGCAGAATAGTGGAGGAAAAGGCTAAACATATCCTCTCGGGTAATGGTGCCATCAAAATCAAACAGTGCCAGTGACGGCTTGGTAGTATCGAGCAAATTCAGCGCCTATTTTTCGATTTAAGATCGTTTTGTGTTTATTGATAAAACACTGCCAACCAAATGGTTTCTTGCGTTGGGTCTGTCCAGCTCACTTTGTGTTTGGTATGAGCTGGAATCGTAACGTGATCGCCTGCCTCAAGTCGTTTCACTACACCTGATTCAAAAGTCAGCTCTCCAGCTCCTTTAAGAACCAATACCCATTCATGTTCTTCTTGATCGTACCAGCCACTTTTGGGCGAGGTTTGCCCTGTTGAGACAATGCGTTCTATACGCAGGTTTTTGTGGGTCAGCAGGTCTTCGAACACTTCCTCGTCGAGGTTATTCGGTAAGTCTTTAAACAGGTTCATGGCCTTTCCTTAGATAATGATCAGTCCAAAAGGCGCAAGCAATTGCTCTTGTTGCCAATCACAAATTTTAACACCAAACAGAGAAACGCGGCGAACATCCAGCCCGTCTAGTTCGACATGAGTCAGATCACATTGCTCAACGTTAAAGGTTCCCCATTGTTCTGGCGAGAATTCGCAGCGAGATAAATCCGAGCCTTTGAGAGTTGCCCCTGCGAGGTTCGCACCGTTCCAACGGTTTTCAAAGAGGTCACATTTTTCTAGTAACACTCGCTCGAAGTTACAGTAGGTGAGGTTGCAACCAGTAATAAAAGCCGAACAGAAAAACATGGTGTTACTGACGCGATTAGCAAAGTTCGCACCTTGGAAGTTTGCCCCTTTGAGATCGCACTTACGCAGTTCTAAGCCCATACAATTTGCGCCGTTAAACAGGCTCATTGCCAGCATACAGTTCGTAAAGCTAGCATCTTTTAAGTTCGCGAAACGAAAACTACATCCTTCTAGTGCTTTGGATTCGATAAAGCGACAGTCGATGAACTTAGCATCGCGCAGATCGGCATGGTCGAAACTGCACATATAAAAGTGGCAGTTTTTAAAGGTGGCATTCTGAAAATCGTGATGAGAAAAGTTTTCTCGTTCAAAAATTCGATCGGTTTTTAACATGTCTTCTCCTTATCTGCGAGCAGGGGTATAGGAAGTATAAACCACCTTTTTGCTCCTCATCCGAAGTATCTTACCTGAAATTCCCTCACTCGTTTACCGCTCAAGCCCCAATTTTAACTGCCGGTCCAGCCTAAACCGCTCTAATAAGGTTCGATTTGGCGGTAAAATCTCTAGCCTGATAGCTCGAGAGATACAAACTGCCCCACCGCCCCGTTTAAAAGTTGGCAGTGTTGAGCAGTGTTGGATTTGGGGTCGTCAGTCAAAGAGACGACTCTGTGATGGATCGAACAGGCTGGGAGTCAGTGGCGGCGCTCGTTCTGGTGGCAGCTCACGCTGCTTGGCGGCATTCGCCTTGGCTGTTTTCTGTTTCAGATGCTTGAGAATCTGCTCAATGACCTTCGGATCTTCGATGCTGGCAATCACTTTGACGTGACCGCCGCAGTGTTCGCAGACTTCAATATCAATATTGAAGACTCGCTTGAGGCGTTGCATCCAGGTCATGGCGCGGTGGCGCTCTGCAGGACTCTTGTCACGCCAGTTAGTATCGAGACCTTCCGATTTGTCGGGCTTCTTGCCCCGCTTGGCGGGTGTTACTTGAACTCGGTGTTTGCTGTTCGGTGCAAAGACGCCGTGGAAGCGTGTGAGGTTGACTCGCGGCTTAGGTACCAACGCAGCGAGTTTGGCGATGAAGTCCAGCGGCTCGAAGATCACATGGGTGGTGCCATTGCGGTACGGAGTTTTGAGCTCGTAACGCACCTGCCCATTGGCGGTTAATGCCAGACGTTTTTCTGAAACCGCTGGCCGACTAATGTAGCGACACAAGCGCTCAAGCTTATCCCGCTGATGCGCTTCGGCCATCACACCGGCGTGTAGCGAGAAACCAGCATGGTTGGCTACTCGACTGCTTGAGTCGGCTTTATCCTCACGCCCTGGCAAGGTTTGCAGGGTGAAGACTTTGCGCCCTTGCTGGGGGCCGACGGCAATGCGATACGTAACCGAAGCACCATGTAATTGAGTCAGCGTATCGTCTTCGCCCTCTTCCAGTGTCAACCACGTATTCTCGGCATCACGCTCCAAAATCCCACGCTTTTCCATGCAGCGAGCGATGCGATGGCTGAGGGTGTGAGCGAGCGTATTCAGCTCATCGTAAGTGGGTGCCTTGACACGATGGAAGCGTTGCTTGCCATAGTCATCTTCGGCATAGACACCATCGAGAAACAGCATGTGGTAGTGGACATTGAGATTTAGCGCGGAGCCAAAGCGTTGGATAAGAGTCACTGAGCCAGTTTGTGCAGAGGCTTTGGTGTAACCGGCTTTTTTGATCAGATGAGTTGAGAGTGTACGATAGACGATACTCAAGACCTGGCCCATCAGCTGGGGATGGCGAGCCAGCAAAAAGCGTAGCTGGAAAGGAAAGCTGAGCACCCACTGGCGAATGGGCTCCTTGGGGAAGACTTCGTCTATCAGCAGCGCCGCACTCTCGGCCATCCGGCGGGCACCGCAGCTAGGGCAAAAGCCGCGTCGTTTACAGCTGAAGGCGACCAGACGCTCGTGATGACAATCCTCGCAGCGAACCCGCATGAAACCATACTCCAGACGGCCACATTGGAGGAGGTCGTTGAATTCTTGTTGGATGTAGCGAGGCAGGTGTTGACCTTGGGCTTCGAGTGAGGCTTTGAAGGCTGGGTAGTGCTGCTCAACCAGCTGGTAGAGCAGCGTCTGGTCGGGTTGGTGGCGTTCGTAACCGTTTGTTTGAGTGGGCGATTGACTCGCCGTGGCGTTCCTTGCCAGCGACATGGGTATCCTCCGCTGATACTGTGGTTATGTACAGTATCAGCGGCTTGCGTTCAGACGTCCAGTCTGGCCCTAGACATCGCTAAATGCTTAACCCGCAATAGCCCTCACGAGTTGTTATCAGCCACTACCGGTTGAGCGAGAAGGTTTTGGGTTCAGGGTGCTATTGCTCCACCAATCACAATACTGAAGCCCCAACTGTTATCAGTTGGGGCTTTTTCTTGTCTGTTTGCGGCGGTTGCGTTTTATCGGTAGTCGTCGAGCTCTGCACCATCCCACATAAGAGCTTAACGGTGCGATCTTCAACGCCATCACACAAAACTTTCTTTTTCACGCACAGTCAACTTATTGGATGTTTTATTAACAACCCAAAAGGAGATATTTAGCGGGCGGCCGGAAGGTGAATGCTAGGCATGATCTAACCCTCGGTCTCTGGCGTCGCGACTGCGAAATTTCGCGAGGGTTTCCGAGAAGGTGATTGCGCTTCGCAGATCTCCAGGCGCGTGGGTGCGGACGTAGTCAGCGCCAT
>NZ_JAGKRH010000292.1:8042-56459 GCF_017939245.1 Aeromonas sp. PrichA-15
TATTGAACTGTCAGGAGCTGGCTGCACAACAGCCATTACGCCCAATCAACTGGTGCAGTCGTCTTCTGAAAATGACATTTGGTATCTCTCATAAACGGATGTTTTTGAGAGAACTATCTTCGGCCTTCACACGCACGAAAGGCGGCGAAGCTCCGCCGTTAATCCGTCCGCCGGAGATCTCGCCCAGGCAGGCTGAAGGCCGAGCAAGCCTGACAGGCCCGAAAAGCCCGGCACGGGCGTCGGCGGCGATGACGGCGGCGGCATTATCCAGGGTTGATGATGGAAGTGGAGGATATCGACAACCTCTCGCGCAACCAAGACATCGCGGTCGGACTGCAAGTGATCTTGAAGCCACGGGCCCGTCCCACCCCGACATGGACCTCGATGCCCGAACGGACGTTAGATTTCGAGTTCTAGGCGTTCTGCGATGAAGGTTGGATCCCAGCCGGGATTGAAAGTGTCGACGTGGGTGAATCCGAGCCGCTCGTATAGGCCACGCAGGTTCGGGTGGCAGTCGAGCCGCAGCTTGGCGCACCCCTGCGTTCGCGCGGCATGGCGGCAAGCCTCGATCAGCGCGGAGCTGACACCCCGGCCCGCATGTGTCCGTCGCACCGCGAGCTTGTGCAGATATGCGGCCTCCCCCTTGAGGGCGTCGGGCCAGAACTCGGGATCCTCGGCCGACAAGGTGCAACAGCCGACGATGCCGTCGCTGCAACTCGCGACTAGGAGCTCGGATCTCAGGACGAAGGTCTCCGCGAATGTCCGGTCGATCCGCGCGACGTCCCAGGCGGGCGTTCCCTTGGCGGACATCCACGCCGCAGCGTCGTGCATCAGCCGCACAACCTCGTCGATATCACCCGAGCAGGCGACCCGAACGTTCGGAGGCTCCTCGCTGTCCATTCGCTCCCCTGGCGCGGTATGAACCGCCGCCTCATAGTGCAGTTTGATCCTGACGAGCCCAGCATGTCTGCGCCCACCTTCGCGGAACCTGACCAGGGTCCGCTAGCGGGCGGCCGGAAGGTGAATGCTAGGCATGATCTAACCCTCGGTCTCTGGCGTCGCGACTGCGAAATTTCGCGAGGGTTTCCGAGAAGGTGATTGCGCTTCGCAGATCTCCAGGCGCGTGGGTGCGGACGTAGTCAGCGCCATTGCCGATCGCGTGAAGTTCCGCCGCAAGGCTCGCTGGACCCAGATCCTTTACAGGAAGGCCAACGGTGGCGCCCAAGAAGGATTTCCGCGACACCGAGACCAATAGCGGAAGCCCCAACGCCGACTTCAGCTTTTGAAGGTTCGACAGCACGTGCAGCGATGTTTCCGGTGCGGGGCTCAAGAAAAATCCCATCCCCGGATCGAGGATGAGCCGGTCGGCAGCGACCCCGCTCCGTCGCAAGGCGGAAACCCGCGCCTCGAAGAACCGCACAATCTCGTCGAGCGCGTCTTCGGGTCGAAGGTGACCGGTGCGGGTGGCGATGCCATCCCGCTGCGCTGAGTGCATAACCACCAGCCTGCAGTCCGCCTCAGCAATATCGGGATAGAGCGCAGGGTCAGGAAATCCTTGGATATCGTTCAGGTAGCCCACGCCGCGCTTGAGCGCATAGCGCTGGGTTTCCGGTTGGAAGCTGTCGATTGAAACACGGTGCATCTGATCGGACAGGGCGTCTAAGAGCGGCGCAATACGTCTGATCTCATCGGCCGGCGATACAGGCCTCGCGTCCGGATGGCTGGCGGCCGGTCCGACATCCACGACGTCTGATCCGACTCGCAGCATTTCGATCGCCGCGGTGACAGCGCCGGCGGGGTCTAGCCGCCGGCTCTCATCGAAGAAGGAGTCCTCGGTGAGATTCAGAATGCCGAACACCGTCACCATGGCGTCGGCCTCCGCAGCGACTTCCACGATGGGGATCGGGCGAGCAAAAAGGCAGCAATTATGAGCCCCATACCTACAAAGCCCCACGCATCAAGCTTTTGCCCATGAAGCAACCAGGCAATGGCTGTAATTATGACGACGCCGAGTCCCGACCAGACTGCATAAGCAACACCGACAGGGATGGATTTCAGAACCAGAGAAAGAAAATAAAATGCGATGCCATAACCGATTATGACAACGGCGGAAGGGGCAAGCTTAGTAAAGCCCTCGCTAGATTTTAATGCGGATGTTGCGATTACTTCGCCAACTATTGCGATAACAAGAAAAAGCCAGCCTTTCATGATATATCTCCCAATTTGTGTAGGGCTTATTATGCACGCTTAAAAATAATAAAAGCAGACTTGACCTGATAGTTTGGCTGTGAGCAATTATGTGCTTAGTGCATCTAACGCTTGAGTTAAGCCGCGCCGCGAAGCGGCGTCGGCTTGAACGAATTGTTAGACATTATTTGCCGACTACCTTGGTGATCTCGCCTTTCACGTAGTGAACAAATTCTTCCAACTGATCTGCGCGCGAGGCCAAGCGATCTTCTTCTTGTCCAAGATAAGCCTGTCTAGCTTCAAGTATGACGGGCTGATACTGGGCCGGCAGGCGCTCCATTGCCCAGTCGGCAGCGACATCCTTCGGCGCGATTTTGCCGGTTACTGCGCTGTACCAAATGCGGGACAACGTAAGCACTACATTTCGCTCATCGCCAGCCCAGTCGGGCGGCGAGTTCCATAGCGTTAAGGTTTCATTTAGCGCCTCAAATAGATCCTGTTCAGGAACCGGATCAAAGAGTTCCTCCGCCGCTGGACCTACCAAGGCAACGCTATGTTCTCTTGCTTTTGTCAGCAAGATAGCCAGATCAATGTCGATCGTGGCTGGCTCGAAGATACCTGCAAGAATGTCATTGCGCTGCCATTCTCCAAATTGCAGTTCGCGCTTAGCTGGATAACGCCACGGAATGATGTCGTCGTGCACAACAATGGTGACTTCTACAGCGCGGAGAATCTCGCTCTCTCCAGGGGAAGCCGAAGTTTCCAAAAGGTCGTTGATCAAAGCTCGCCGCGTTGTTTCATCAAGCCTTACGGTCACCGTAACCAGCAAATCAATATCACTGTGTGGCTTCAGGCCGCCATCCACTGCGGAGCCGTACAAATGTACGGCCAGCAACGTCGGTTCGAGATGGCGCTCGATGACGCCAACTACCTCTGATAGTTGAGTCGATACTTCGGCGATCACCACTTCCCTCATGATGTTTAACTTTGTTTTAGCCACCAATGATGCCCTCACTTTCCATGATTTTGGTGGGAATGGATTTTCTTAGCGGCAACTTACTTTCGTTGTCTATATCCATGTTAAAGGCGAAAAAGTAAACCTCTGTCTCCTTCTCAACCCACCCAACCCACCATGCGACACCAGGATTTGACTCAGTTCCCACACCAGAAAAACCAGTTTTTGAATGCACTAGATATTCAGGTGCCGCCTCCGTTACCAAAGCCTCTTTTACTATTAGCTGGTTTTCTTTAGATGCTGACAATTTATTTAAATATAGAGACTCTAGAAACTCCACTTGATTAACTGCGGAAATTCTAAGCTGGCCTTCCAACCAGAATTTGTCAATGCCACCACTGATATTCTGGTTGCCATAGGAAAATTTTTTAAGGTATTTCTGCATTCTTACTTCGCCAACTTCTCTGGCGATTTGTTGAAATACGGGAACAGCTGAAACTTGTATTGCCCCTCTTAAGGTCAAGTCTCTTTCCCATTGCTTCATGGCTCTTGGCTTTCCGTCCCATTTGAAAACCTGATGCTCATTCTTTATGACACCAGTTTCTAGGCCGATAATTGCGTTGGGGATCTTAAATGTTGATGCTGGAAGATATTCCTTTGATGCACGAGCTAAGTCATTGGTAGCGCAGGATTTACTGCTACTTTTACAAAGCACGAAGACACCATTGACGGCTTCGGCAGAGAACTCTTTGTTCCAAGACGTATTTTCTGTAATTGAACCAGCTAATGCCGTACTCGAAAGACACGCGATAATTACATATGCGGCAAATGTTTTCATGGCACCTTCTTGGTGGCTAACGTTAATTCGACCTCAGAGGCGTTTAAGTCAAAATACCTCTGACGTCTAACATGATTAATCAAAGTCTGATTTTTTAACAAAATCAGAAAGATAGACGCGAAACTTTAAAACAAAGGCGTCAACACTTCAAGTAGCGATCTTTCGCTTCGGCGAGGCCTAACGCCTGAGCTCAGCCGACCGAAACCGCGTAGCGGTTTTGGGTCGGCTGCAGCGATTTGTTGGGCGATAGCTTGCCACATTCTCTCAACGATTGGGATTTGATGTACTTTCCGCACTTTGTAGCGCGACCACATCATGCTCCCCCTGGCCGCGAGAGCCCTTCACTCGGGAAACACAAGACAGACCGAGCACGACTGTTGCAAGGGTCAAACAGTACACGACAACCGGCCAAGCCGTGTTGCGCGGCAACAGCGAAATGATCAACGTTCCGATGCTTCCTAGCAGTACACCGCCCAAGCAGAAGTAGACTGCCGTGACCGTTCCAGCAACATGGTCGAATCCTCGAAGAGCGCCATTGGGCGACACAGATACCGCTGTGGCGACACCAATACCCACTAGCCACATTGGAGCAATAAAGCCTAACACGGACTGCGAAGCCCATATTTCGGTGATGGCAAGCAATACTGCTCCAGCTATCAGGCATCCCATTCCCATTCGCAAGACACTTGGGCTGCCCCACTTGGGTATCACACGCCCCATAAAACGAGCCGTAAACACCATGGCAATTGCCACTGTGGCGAACAGCAGGCTGAAGCCAAGCTGAGACACACCTTGCCTGCCCATCATTAGTCCGGGCGCAATGGAGAAAAAGACGAAGAAGCTACCCATTCCAGCGGCGTAACACAACGTGTACAACCAGAAGTTCAGGCACTTAACGGGGAGTAGCAGCTGCGACCATTGCAAGCCCGCAACTCGTTGCACCCGGGTTTCAGGCCAGAATCGCCACGCTGCTGCAGATGCAGCGATCATGCCCAAACCTAGAAACGCAAAGATAGCCCGCCACCCAAGCCACATGTCGACGAGCGCTCCGAGCAATGGGCCTACCGCCGGGACCATGGCCAGCATGGATCCGAGTATGCCGTAAATGACATTACTTTCCTCGCGACCTGCGTAAATGTCACGTACTGTTGCAAATGTGGAAACAAGGCACGCCGAGGCACCACAAGCCTGAAGAATCCGAAGCCCCAGAAAGACTTCAGCCGATGACGTAAGAGCGAGGCCCATTGACGCCACAACGTAGGCGAGGCCACCTCCCAGTAGAACGGGGCGGCGCCCCAGTCGGTCCGATAGCGGTCCAAACAAGAGCTGACCGGCACCAATCATGACCAAGTACGTTGTCAGCGTAAGCTGAATTGTGCTCGCTGTCGTACCAAGCGCGTTTGGCATAAACGGCACTGCTGGCAAGTACATGTCCATGCCGAGTGATGCCAATAAATCGAACGGTGATAACAACAACACCGTGGCGGCAAGGGAGTACCGCCAACTAAAGTTTTTTGAGCGCACGAAACCATCTCCTTGAACAAAGGATTTGGCGGCGCTCCCGTAGAGCAAAAGGATTCATGAGAACGCCGCAACAACCGAAAAATGAAGGTTGCTGCGGCTTACTTGTCTGCGTTCTTGGAAGTGCTCATCTGCTGACTATCTCATGATTGAATTTGAATCGTAACAACTTTCAAGCAACTCTGCGAGGAGCCTTATTGTGCGCCCAACGCCGCCATAAACGGCGACAGGGTGGCGCGCCTATTGCGCATAAAATGGCGAAGCCATGCGCAACAGGCGCGGAATCTCTGGCGTCCGGTTTGATGGCTTTGTTATGCAAAGGACTAGTCTTCAATGACGTGTAAACCACGGCGCTTTAAGTCCTCTAACGAATCCAACATTCCCCTTATTAATTCAACAGGATGCCCCTCCCAGTCTTCAACAACGCCAACAATTCTCAAGGGTTCGCAGGTTCTATAGGACTGTGTTGGATTACCGGGAAATTTTTTGTTCGTAAGATTCGGATCGTCTTCGAACGGTCCTGTTGGCTCAACTATGTATATGTAGCCGCGACCCTCGAGGCCAGACAGTGACATAGCAAGTTCAGCTCCCCAAACTGCTGGCTCCATCAAGGCTGAAAAGTAGATGTGCTTAAGAATACGACCGTCCTCGAAATGAGAGATGAACCCTGTGGTTAGCAAGTCACCAATCGCCAAATTGGCTTTGGTTCCATGATAGAACGGTCCTTGCACCTGCTTGTAATTATCATGAGAGATGGGAATCCAATCTTTTACCATTTTAAGACCCTTAATTGTTGGGATTTGGCTGCATAACTTTGTTTTAGGGCGACTGCCCTGCTGCGTAACATCGTTGCTGCTCCATAACATCAAACATCGACCCACGGCGTAACGCGCTTGCTGCTTGGATGCCCGAGGCATAGACTGTACAAAAAAACAGTCATAACAAGCCATGAAAACCGCCACTGCGCCGTTACCACCGCTGCGTTCGGTCAAGGTTCTGGACCAGTTGCGTGAGCGCATACGCTACTTGCATTACAGCTTACGAACCGAACAGGCTTATGTCCACTGGGTTCGTGCCTTCATCCGTTTCCACGGTGTGCGTCACCCGGCAACCTTGGGCAGCAGCGAAGTCGAGGCATTTCTGTCCTGGCTGGCGAACGAGCGCAAGGTTTCGGTCTCCACGCATCGTCAGGCATTGGCGGCCTTGCTGTTCTTCTACGGCAAGGTGCTGTGCACGGATCTGCCCTGGCTTCAGGAGATCGGAAGACCTCGGCCGTCGCGGCGCTTGCCGGTGGTGCTGACCCCGGATGAAGTGGTTCGCATCCTCGGTTTTCTGGAAGGCGAGCATCGTTTGTTCGCCCAGCTTCTGTATGGAACGGGCATGCGGATCAGTGAGGGTTTGCAACTGCGGGTCAAGGATCTGGATTTCGATCACGGCACGATCATCGTGCGGGAGGGCAAGGGCTCCAAGGATCGGGCCTTGATGTTACCCGAGAGCTTGGCACCCAGCCTGCGCGAGCAGCTGTCGCGTGCACGGGCATGGTGGCTGAAGGACCAGGCCGAGGGCCGCAGCGGCGTTGCGCTTCCCGACGCCCTTGAGCGGAAGTATCCGCGCGCCGGGCATTCCTGGCCGTGGTTCTGGGTTTTTGCGCAGCACACGCATTCGACCGATCCACGGAGCGGTGTCGTGCGTCGCCATCACATGTATGACCAGACCTTTCAGCGCGCCTTCAAACGTGCCGTAGAACAAGCAGGCATCACGAAGCCCGCCACACCGCACACCCTCCGCCACTCGTTCGCGACGGCCTTGCTCCGCAGCGGTTACGACATTCGAACCGTGCAGGATCTGCTCGGCCATTCCGACGTCTCTACGACGATGATTTACACGCATGTGCTGAAAGTTGGCGGTGCCGGAGTGCGCTCACCGCTTGATGCGCTGCCGCCCCTCACTAGTGAGAGGTAGGGCAGCGCAAGTCAATCCTGGCGGATTCACTACCCCTGCGCGAAGGCCATCGGTGCCGCATCGAACGGCCGGTTGCGGAAAGTCCTCCCTGCGTCCGCTGATGGCCGGCAGCAGCCCGTCGTTGCCTGATGGATCCAACCCCTCCGCTGCTATAGTGCAGTCGGCTTCTGACGTTCAGTGCAGCCGTCTTCTGAAAACGACACGCGGCACGCGAAATCAAGGCATTGCGATTCTCGAAAATGGTTCTTGAAATTCTATTCTTGATTGCATATCATCTCAACGAGTTTCGATAAGAAAGGATGCCCATGCGACCGTCCGTTGTGCTTGACATGAAGCGAAGCGCGGTGCGTGAAGCAGTAGGCCGCTTCCGCACCGCGAACCCGCGCGTATTCGGTTCGGTTCTGCATGGCACCGACCGGGATGGCAGCGACCTCGACCTGCTGGTCGATGCCTTGCCTGGTGCCACGTTGTTGGACTTGGGCGATTTGGAAGAAGAACTGAAATCGCTGCTCGGCGTGGACGTCGATTTGCTGACCCCTGGCGACCTGCCGCCAAAGTTCCGGGCCAAGGTGCTCGCGGAGGCGCAGCCGGTATGAGCGAGAACCGTCTGCCCGATTACCTCGACCACATCCAGCAGGCCGCAACCGATGCACGCAGCTTCGTGGAAGGGATGGCCAGGGACGACTTCTTGGCCGACAAGTGCACCCAGCAGGCCGTCATCATGAGCCTTATCGTCATCGGCGAGGCTGCGACGAAGGTGATGGATGGCTACGCCGAGTTCACCCAGGCGCATGCCGACGTGCCGTGGCGCAGCATGCGCAATATGCGCAATCGCATGGCCCACGGCTATTTCGACATCAACCTCGATGTAGTGTGGGAGACGGTACAGCAATGGCTACCGGAATTGCTCAAGCAACTGCCAGCCGTGCGCCTGGATGCCAACGACCCCGCCGTCAAGGCTTACCCCCACGAAGAAGCCATGCAGGTGGTGCAGGAACGCATCGACCGGGCAAAAGGCAAGCCATGCTAATCGGTTATGCGCGCGTTTCCACGCAGGATCAGAACCTTGAGCTGCAACGTGAAGCCTTGGCCAAGGCCGGATGCCAAAAGGTCTTCGAGGATAAGGTGAGCGGCACACGGGCAGACCGTCCGGGCTTGGGCAAAACGCTCGAAATGCTGCGTGAGGGCGACACCTTGGTCGTCTGGAAGCTCGACCGGCTGGGCCGCTCGGTCAAGCAACTGGTCGATCTGGTCGGCGAGCTGCACAAGCAAGGCGTCCAGTTCAGGAGCCTCACCGACTCCATCGACACCGGCACGCCGTCCGGGCGCTTCTTCTTCCACGTCATGGCCAGCCTTGCCGAGATGGAACGTGAGCTGACCGTCGAGCGCACCCGTGCCGGACTGGCGGTTGCCAAGCAACTCGGCCGCAAAGGGGGCCGCAAGCCGAAGATGACCGACAGTAAGATCGAGTCGGCCAAGAAACTGCTGGCTAGCGGCGTGCCGCCGCGGGACGTGGCCAAGAACCTCGGCGTGTCGATTCCGACGCTGTATCGCTGGGTGCCGGCGTCGCTACAAATCTAATGCTTATGAAATTTCAATGTCATTTTCTCTCTGTCCCTGTGGCGATACTCGGATGTGTTGGCCTCATCTGCACATCCGCATATGCCATGGATACGGGAATCCTCGACCTCGCTGTAACCCAAGAGGAGACCACGCTTCAGGCTAGGGTCGGAGTGGCGGTGATCGATACGGATTCCGGCCTGACGTGGCAGCATCGTGGCGACGAACGCTTCCCGCTGAACAGCACGCATAAAGCCTTTTCCTGCGCGGCCGTTCTGGCCCAGGCCGACCGCCACAAGCTGAACCTGGAGCAGGCGATACCGATCGAGCGCACAGCGCTGGTCACATACTCACCCGTGACGGAAAGGGTGCCACCTGGCGGCACGCTGACCCTGCGTGAGCTGTGCAGGGCCGCCGTCAGTATCAGTGACAACACAGCGGCCAATTTGGCGTTGGATGCAATCGGCGGGGCACGGACATTCACCGCGTTCATGCGGTCTATCGGTGACGATAAGACACGCCTGGATCGGCGAGAACCCGAACTCAACGAGGCCACGCCGGGGGATGCACGCGACACGACAACGCCAATTGCGGCAGCGCGGAGCCTGCAAACACTGTTGCTCGACGGTGTCCTCTCCGCTCCGGCTCGGAACGAACTGACACAATGGATGCTCGGGGATCAAGTTGCCGATGCCTTGCTACGCGCTGGCTTGCCGAGGGATTGGCAAATTGCGGACAAGTCGGGAGCAGGTGGTCACGGATCACGTTCCATAATCGCCGTTGTCTGGCCGCCCAAGCGTTCAGCCGTCATTGTGGCGATCTACATCACCCAAACCGCAGCGTCTATGTCGGCAAGCAACCAGGCGGTGTCCAGAATCGGATCAGCCTTAGCAAAGGCGTTGCAATGAGCGTTCCCGCCTCAGTGCACACTTAGCGTGCTTTATTTTCCGTTTTCTGAGACGACCCCGATATGGTACGCGCCAACCACACGCTCGCCTTGGCGATTGCGCACGACCTGATGGGTCACTCCCTGCGCTTTGCTGAAACTGGCATACACCCCGGCGCCGTCGCTACACAACACCGCATCTGACGAGACAAGGGGTGTCAAAACAGCTATCACCGTCTCGGCATTCATTTTCTCCAACTGAAAATCCGCATGGTGACCAGCCCGGTCCTGAACCACCATCACCGGGATGTAATCCGGCCCTGTGCCTCGGGTACGGCCTTTGCCCCCACGGTGGCGGGCCGGGCGGGGCAAACCACGTTGCCCTTTAAACGACTCCAAGAAGAAGGTCTCATCAACCTCGACGATACCCCCTTCCCGTGCCGCCTGGTGACTCGCCATGGCTTTCAGGAAGCGGTGACGCCACAAGAAGGCGGTATTTTTACAGACTCCGCAGCGGACGGCAGCCTGTCGGACGGTCAGACCGTCGATGAGGGCCTGGGCGTAGTCTTCCCAGCATTGTGCCTTGCGAAGTCGAGCCAGAGGCGTCTTGGTGAGAACGGAACTGGTGCGCAGACACTGCTTGCAGCGATAACGACGCAGCCCTCGACTCCAACCCCAGGGAGCCAACTGCGTAGCCTCGGCCTGACAGTGAGGGCAACATCGACAAGCGGGGAGTTGAGCGGCCAGCGAGGTGATTGGGTGAGGGGTAGTGAGTTCATGTTGCGCGAGGCGACGCTGGCGCATGGTGAGCTGTGGAAAGAGAGACAGTAGATGTTGAAAGGCTTGGGTATCCATGATGGAGGCCCTCAGGGTGATGACCTACTTCAAGGTTAGCCTTTCAACATGTAATTGGGACAGCGCCTTTGAAAAGACGTGTTTTCCGGTGTGAACTGGCCGCCGCCAGCCAAGCAGGGGCTGGCGATGCATGCCGACATGCTGAGGGTATTTGCAATACTGTATATACGTACATATACTTGCAATCACTATCATCAGGAGGGCGCCGCGATGGCCGTTGAGATCAAGTATGTTGTGGTACGTGGGGGAGTGGAGAAGATGACCTTTGCCAGCAAGAAAGAGGCGGATGCCTATGACAAACTGCTGGACACCGCCGATGAGCTGATGACACTGCTGGCGGGTGCGCCGGTCGCGCTTGCACCGGAGCAGCAGGAGAGTCTGGCCTTTTATCTGGCCGAGCAGCGGGATCAGTTGCAGCAGGTATTGCGCGGTGGAAAAGGGCAGGGGAATCCCCCCAAAGAAGACAAGCTGGATACTGAACTGCCAAAGGGGAAGCCCCTGAAGAGCGTGGCTTGAGACGAAAGGGCGGGGAAGGGGATGTGAGGCAGAACCCGCTATCTCATTCATGAAAAGTGCAACTTAAGTCATTTTCACGACTATTTTCCCCGAGGATTTTCCAACCACACTGCATATTCATTGAATATGCCGATTGCTCGTCATCATGGGGTATCACAGCAAGATGCCTCAGGTCGTTGCCCCCAAGGCGCACTGCAAGCCCTGATGCCGATAACCCCATTTATCGGCATCAGGGGGTTGCGGCCCCGTTCAAAACATTCAACCGACATCACACACCATCATGACTCATCCAGCACTTCCACCCGCCATGCCACTGTTCGATAGCGTGGACCACCTTGAGGCGGGCAATCCCCAGGTCAACCAGTACCTCGCCACCCTGAGTCTTGGCAAGGTCCCCGACGCGGGGATCGTGTATGAGCTGGCCGTCGACTGGCTGCTGGAGCAGCGCCACAGCGAAAACAACTACAAGACCTATCGCAGTGAGCTGACCACTTTTTTGCACTGGTGTTTTTGCGAGGTGGCCATCAGCCCCAGGGATCTCACCAGGCGCATCATGATGCGCTATCTCGACTATTGCCAGGCGCCACCGTCCGGACTGATTGCCTACCGCAACGTCGCCCAGTTCGTGCTCGACAAGGAGTGGGGGGAACGGTTGCCAAACCCCCTGTGGCGTCCGTTTCTTGGCAAGCGGGAACTGGGCCGGGAGCTGCCGTATCGACTGAGTGAGCAGGCGATGAAGACAAAACTCGCCATTTTGTCCGCCTTCTTCCAGTTTCTCATCCAGGAGGAGTACATGGATCGCAATCCGGCTCTCCTGCTGCAGCGGGTTAAACGTGCGGGCCCCCAGGAGGCTGGTGAAGATGCGCAATCCTTCACCGAGCTGCAATGGTCCTATGTGATGCAAGCCGCCGAACAGCTCGCTGCCGAATGCCCGGCACAACATGAGCGCAGCCGCTTTCTCATCTGTCTGATGTATGCCTGTTATCTGCGAATTTCCGAGGTGGCGGCCAGGCCGGGTTTCAGCCCCGTCATGGGCCAGTTTCGACGTGACGCCAAAACGGGCGTCTGGGGTTATGACATTCCCCGCAGCAAAGGCGGTAAACGTCGCACCGTGGCCGTTTCACAGGCTCTGCTCGAAGCCCTGGCTCGCTATCGTACCTTTCTTGGACTTTCGCCACTGCCGGCCCCCGGGGAGCAGACCCCGCTGTTCGTACGCCACAAGGCGGCGGCCCATGGCCGCGAACAAGGCGAACTCAATGCCAATCTGGGTATCCGCCAGCTACGAGACCTGGTAATGGCGGTATTTGAACAGGCCGCAAGCCTCGCCGAACAAGATGGTTTTGATCAGGATGCCGCTGAAATGCGAACCCTGACGCCGCACTCCATTCGCCATACCGGTATCACCCATGACATCAATCTGCACGGCCGGCCTTTATCCCACGTACAAGCCGATGCGGGACATGACAGCATCGACACCACCTCCAAGTACCTGCACACCGGCAACCGGGAACGTCACGAGAGTGCCAGCCGCAAGCCGCTGGACCACTTGCTCGACCAGAACCGTACATATGACTGATAACCAATGGTGAACAATAAAACTGCACTCATAACCAAGACACGGGACCTAAAGGCAATCCTTGATTGACCATGCCCTGGGACTCATAAATTCGACACCGCGCATAATGTATATTATGTTAAATTAAGTATCTTGGTATTCTGTCACCCTCAACCGAACTGTGTATAATGGTGGCAATTGATCCTATCCCCGACCGGATGTCTTAAGTGGCTGAATTAACATCAGAACAATTAAAACCCGCTTTCTCGATTGAGCAGTTCCCCACACTTGGCGAACTCGACCCCATTCCGTTTGCCGCCCTGCAACCCAGAGCGATTTCGGGTATCAAACGGCTGGCCAGTTTTGATGGTGACTGCCCGGTCATGATCCTCAACGGTTTCCCCGGTGCAGATTACGAGAATGTCTGCCAGACCCTGATCGCCTCTTCGAATGGCAAGGATGGCGACCTGTTCGATCTCTGTTATACCGAGAATCTCAACAACCCTTTCAAGCCCATCTGGCTGCGCCTGCAACCGGGCTCGGGTTTCGAGTTCTGCGAAATGGTCGGCGAGCTGCTCAAGCTGATGAGCCACCATCTCGACGCCGAGCGGCTGGTCACCCGGATCATCCGCAAACAGAACAACGACCCCAAGATCGTGGATTTCCTCTCCGATCTGGCCGCCCATGTCGCCCAGGGCCTCGAGTTCCAGCACCCGGTGCTCATCAACCTGCTGATCCATCATGAGGATCAGCAAGCCCCTGTCGTCTACGGCCGTGACCTGAACTGGGATACCTTGTTCGGCTCCATCAACTATCAGACGGAACAAGGCTCCGTTTACGCCAACCAGCACCTTTTGGAACCTGGTCTGCTGCGGGAAGCAAACGGTGGTTACCTGATACTTCAGCTCGATGAGCTGCTGGATCAGCCTCATCTCTGGTTCAAGCTCAAAAACGCCATGCAAAAAGGCGAGCTGGACTGGAATGCCTATCAGGAAGGCAAGACGCTGACGCCGTTCTTCACCCCGGAAGCGACCCCCATCCGGTTCAAGTTGATCCTGGTCGGTGACAGGCTGGACGTGGCGGAATTCCAGATGCTGGACAGGGACATGGCGGAACGCATCTTCCTGCGTGCCGATCTGGTCTCCGAAGTGAACATCGAGGAAGATCTCCCCGCCTTCCTGCAATATCTCGCCTGGCTGCGAGCGCGCTGGGCGCTGCTGGATTTCACCCCAAGTGCCCTCCTCGCCCTCTGTCGCCATGCCAGCCGCCTGTGTGACCATCAGGAGTGGCTATCCCTCTCCGAGGTACAGCTCGGCGCCATCATGCGCATGGCCGACAGCCTGGCCCGCGAGCTGGAAGCGACCTGCGTCACTGACGAACATATCCTGCTCGCCCTGGAAGAGCAGGATTACCGCCTCAACTATCTGGTGGAGCAATCGGATCAGGGTGTCATCGACGGCCAGATCCTGCTGCAGACCGACGGTGAAGAGGTTGGCCAGATCAACGGCCTTTCCGTCATCCAGGTGGCCGGCCATCCCTATGACTTCGGGGAGCCGGTACGCCTCACCGCGACCGTCCACCTCGGGGATGGCGATGTGGCTGACATCGAGCGCAAGGCGGAGCTCGCCGGGCACATTCACGCCAAAGCCATGATGATCATCCACGGTTACCTCTCCAACAAGTTCGGCGCAGAGAACCCCTCGCCGCTCTCGGCTAACCTGGTGTTCGAGCAGTCATACCACGAGATCGATGGTGACAGCGCTTCCCTGACCGGCCTGTGTGCCCTGCTCTCTGCCCTCGCCCGCCAGCCCATCTACCAGCACTTCGCCGTGACCGGTGCGGTCGACCAGTTCGGCAATGTGCAGGCCGTTGGCGGCGTGAACGAGAAGATTGAGGGCTTCTTCCGGGTGTGCAAGATCCACGGCCTCACCGGCAAGCAAGGCATTCTGCTGCCCGGCACCAACGCCCAGCAGCTCAACCTCTCTGATGAAGTGATCGCGGCAGTAGAGGCCGGCCAGTTCCACATCCACCCGGTGGATCACGTGGAAGAGGCCATCGAGCTGCTCACCGGCTGCGTTGCTGGCGAACCGGACATGCCGGATACCCTGTTTGGTCGCATCCAGGAGAGACTGGACGAACTCAATGGCACGGCAACCAAGAGTGGCGGCCTGCTGCGCAGCCTGCTGGATCGACTGCTTGGCCGTTAAATGAAGTGATCGGAGTTGTTTAGCGAACATCTGTAAGCTAAATTGGCCCGGCTTTGACCCATATGAAGGATAAACAGCGTGACCCTAGATAACGACACCATTGATCCCCGCCTCTCCCTGTGCGAACAAGGCAAAGAGTCCTTTACCCGTGAAGAGCTGCTTGCCTGCAGCCGTGGCGAATTATTTGGTGAAGGTAACAGCCAGCTGCCCGCCCCCAACATGCTGATGATGGATCGCATCGTCAAGATCAACGACCATGGCGGCGAGCACGGCAAGGGTGAAATCCTGGCTGAACTCGATATCACGCCGGATCTCTGGTTCTTCGACTGCCACTTCCCCGGCGATCCCGTCATGCCCGGCTGCCTGGGCCTGGATGCCATGTGGCAACTGGTCGGCTTCTTCCTGGGCTGGAAAGGGGGTCCTGGCAAAGGACGTGCGCTGGGTGTCGGTGAAGTCAAGTTCACCGGCCAGATCCTGCCGACGGCCAAGAAGGTCACCTACAAGATCACCTTCAAGCGCGTCATCAACCGCAAACTGGTCATGGGTATTGCCGATGGCGTCGTGGAAGTGGATGGTCGCCCCATCTACAGCGCCACCGATCTGAAAGTGGGCCTGTTCAAAGACACCACCGCATTCTGATCCTGCTCCTGGGTGAGCAGAGACAACGTAAAGGGGCCACGATGGCCCCTTTCCTTTTGTAATGAGTGATGAAGTATCGGTTACTTCATGAAGAGGCCTGAGCCTCGCCCTTCCATGGCATCGCGCCAACCACCAAGCCAATGGCCCCTTGCATCCAGGCACTGGTACGGACACGCTTCTTTCTGTTTGCCGACTACGCCAGCCTGATAACCACGAGCGCGAGCTCTCTCCAGACGGTCCCGTTTCTGTCTCTTCATCATCTACGACCCTCTTCGTGGAACAAAAAAAGCGACCAGTTTTTCACCGGTCGCCTTCATCTTTACCCCAGGGGGGAGGCAGGGTCAAACAAAAAATTCCATGCTATTCAGGGGTTGTGACACAAGATACTGAACTGCATTAATTTTTGATGACACTTATTTATCGCTGATAGCGACGCAGCCAGGCAAAGGGCAGCGCCAGCAGAGTCAACCAGAACAGGCTGCCGCCACCGCCCTCGCCACCATCCTGACCGGTCTGGTTGTTGACCGGCGCATTGCTGACCACATAGCTGGCCGGGGCATTGCCCTGATAATCCGCCACGGCCGGCGTCAGTTTGACGGCGACCACGGTGGCGTTGGCGCGTTTGTTGAGGTCGCTCTCGCTGTCATAGCGATACGCCGTCGCGGCAATGGTGCCGTCGCTGCTGATGCCGCTGGCGTAAGCGATGTGATAGTACTTGCCGTTCTGGGCACACTGCTTGTTGCCGGCGTCATCCTTGCCACAGATGAGATCGTTCAGATACCAGCTGTTGGCCGGGGCGGCCGCGTTCAGCAGGAAGGCTTCCTGCATGCGGTTGGTGCCATTGACCACTGGTTGGGTCTGATGGCGGGAGTCGCGCCAGCCGACCACCATGTTGTGCTCGTTGATGGCGGCCGCTTCCGAGCCTGCCCCCGAGACCGGCTTGTCCTGGAGAGGAAGGCTGGCCGCCGTACCCGGCTTGCTCAGGTTGAACAGGAACATCTCCACCGGGCGGTTCTGTCCCTTGTTGATGCGATAGCGCTGGTTGCCGATCACGTAGCCGTTGTCGTTGACGGCCACGGCCCAGCTGTGTTGCAGCTTGGCATCGTCCTTGCCAGGCTCGCCATCCGGCAGCGGGATGATCTTGGTGGTGCCCACGGTGCCGGCAGCCGTATCCAGGGTCCAGTAGCTGGCGAGGTTGCGACCATCCAGATCACCGGTGCCCACCTCGCCGGTAGAGCTGTAGCCCACGCCGTAGAGGGTGCCGTTGTACTTGGCCACGCCCAGTGCAGAGGCGGTTTGCAGCACCTCGTCACGCTGATGGCCATAGGTACCGGCCTGCATCAGCTTGTTGAACCCGCCCGAGCTGTTGAGCAGCCAGAAGCTCGCCTGGGTATCGACCCCGGGGCAGTAGCGGAAGTCACCGTACTGGCTGTCATTGCCCGTCTCGAAACACCACTTGTAGAAGTCACCGCCCACCTTGTGGCGATACTTGTCGCTGGCTGCGGTACCGGTCACCAGATACTGACCGTTGTCCAGCTTCTTGATGGAAGTGGGTACGCTCAGGCCGTGGGTGCTGGCCGCATCCTTGAGCTCGACCGGGTTGCCGTCATTGACCACGGCAAAGGCGGTGCGCAGCTTGCCATTCATCTTGTAACCGACCCGATCCTCCGGGACATCCCCGAGGGCCGTCACCAGGCCATCTACCTCGGAGCTGGTCACATAGCCCAGGTTGCTGCGTTGATCCACCTTGTCCAGGAAGTCGCGACGCCACTGGTAGGCAAAGCCCGAGTTGTCGCTCCAGAAGGAGTTGCAGACCGAGTTGGAGAGCATGCAACCCTGCTCGAAACGGAAACGATCCACCAGGAAGTCGGCAAACCGCACGGTGGAGAAGTATTCCGCCATGTTGTTTTTGGTGTTGAGCCCGATGAGGCCGTTGGCATCGCCGCTGATCCCGCTGGCATAGCCTTTGACTTCGTCATCGACGATGGTGAAAAAGGAGCTTTGTGCCGCCTGCGCGTTGAGGCTGGCGCCGACCAGGATGGCCAGCATGGATAATTGCTTTTTCATCTACTTCCTTAGTCTTGATGTTTCAACGCTTCCAACTCCTCCCAACGGGAGAAGGCGTGTTCCAATGCGGCCTCTGCCGCATTCAATGCATCCAGTTTGGGCTGGGTCTGCTCTGCTGGCAGAGAGAAGAAACCGGGGTGGTTAATCTCGGCCTGCAGGGCATCGAGTTCCATTTCCAACTGTTCCAGCCGGGCTGGCAGATTATCCAGCTCCAGTTGCAACTTGTAAGAGAGTTTTCGTGTTTTTTTCGCAGGCTCCGCTGCCGACGCGACAGGCTCTGCCACCTTGACCGGGGTCGGCTTGGCCGTCTGTTGGGCGGCCTGCAGGGCTCGTGTGGCCATCATGTCGGCGTAGCCCCCGACATAATCGCTGATCCGACCATCCCCTTCAAACAGCCAGCAGCCGGTCACGGTATTGTCGATGAAACGGCGATCGTGGCTGACCAGCAGCAGGGTCCCCGGGTAATCGGTGAGCAGCTCTTCCAGCAATTCCAGCGTTTCGACATCCAGGTCGTTGGTTGGTTCATCCAGAATCAACAAGTTACTGGGCTTGAGGAAGAGTTTGGCCAACAGTAGACGGTTTTTCTCGCCCCCTGACAAGGCCTTGACCGGGGTGCGCGCCCGCTTGGGCTCGAACAGGAAGTCCTGCAGGTAGCCGAGGATGTGGCGGGAGCGGCCGCGAACCATCACCTCCTGCTTGCCCTCCCCCACGTTGTCCACCACCGTCTTCTCGGGGTCGAGCTGCTCACGATATTGATCGAAGTAGGCCACTTCCAGGTTGGTCCCCTGGCGCACCGAGCCACGGCTCGCCTCGAGCTGACCCATCAGCAGCTTGATCAGGGTCGATTTGCCGCAGCCGTTGGGGCCCACCAGAGCAATCTTGTCCCCGCGCAGCACCTGCAGATCCAGTCCCTGGAACAGGGTGCGATCACCAAAGTCCAGCCCCAGCCCCTCGGTCTCGAACACCAGCTTGCCGGAGCGGCCCGCCTCGTCCAGTTGCAGCTTGGCCTTGCCCTGCAGTTCCCGGCGCTGGGTGCGCTCCATGCGCATCGCCTTGAGGGCCCGCACCCGTCCCTCGTTGCGGGTACGACGCGCCTTGATCCCCTGGCGCACCCATACCTCTTCCTGGGCCAGCTTGCGGTCGAACTCGGCGTTTTTCAGCTCCTCGACCCGCAGCCACTCCTCCTTGCCTTGCAGATATTCGTCATAGTTACCGGGCCAGGAGGTGATCACGCCGCGATCGAGATCGATGATCCGGGTCGCCAGCTTGTGGATGAACTCCCGGTCGTGGGAGATGAAGACGATGGCGCCGCGAAAGTCCTTGAGGAACTCTTCCAGCCAGTTGATGGCATCGATGTCCAGGTGGTTGGTCGGCTCGTCCAGCAGCAACAGATCCGGGTCACACGCCAGGGCGCGGGCCAGAGCCACCTTGCGCAGCCAGCCGCCAGACAGACTGTCGAGCGTCACATCAGGGTCGAGATCAAGCAGGGTCAGCACCTGATTGATGCGGGTCTCGTACTGCCAGCCGTTCTGATAGTCGAGCTGCTCCTGCAACTGGCTCATGGTGCGAATGTTGGCATCGGAAGGGTCGTGCGCCAGGGCGTGGGAGACATGGTGGTACTGCTTGAGCAGCTCCCCTACCCCGGCCAGCCCTTCTGCGGCGTAATCGAACACGGTGATCTCGCTCGAGGCGGGCGGATCCTGCTCGAGGCGGGTCACTTTCAAATCTTGTTGCAACACCAGACGGCCGTCGTCCAGCGGCAGTTCGCTGGCAATCACCTTCATCAGGGTAGACTTGCCCGCCCCGTTGCGACCCACCAGACAGAGGCGCTCGCCCCGCTCTATGGTGAGCTCGGCATGGTCGAGCAGCGGAAAATCACTGAACGACAGGGACGCGCCGTGCAATGTCAAAAGAGCCATGTTTGTTCCTTGTTGCTTATGAAAAAACGGGCGGCAGCGTGAGTCTGCCCCCGTTTTGTCGTCAAATCCTGCTCACCCCTGTACCAGCCAGCCTTGCAGCTCCCCCAGGGTAAAAGGCCAGCCCAGCTCCCGGCCGGCACTGTCTTGCAGCACCGGGATGCGCACCCGGTAAGCCTCGAGCCAGGCCTCCTCCTCCAGGATGTCGCAACGGCGGGTCTGCGCGGCCATCCCGGCCTGTTCCACCAGCGTCCACGCCTGTTCGCACAGGTGGCAGCCGTCGGTGTGAAACAGGGTCAGCATCAGCCTTGTGCCTCGGCGTGGGTGATGATCCAGCAGTTGTGGATATGCTGGTTGCGCTCGAAGTCCTTGGGCCGGGTCTTGTTCGTGATGTTCTGCGCCTTGAGACCGATGGCGTCAAGGCCGGCCAAGTCCATCTTGAAGTGGCGCTTGTTGTTGGAGAAGACCAGGGTGCCGTCCGCCGCGAGCAGGCGCTTGAGGTGCTGCATCAACAGCAGGTGATCCCGCTGCACGTCGAAGCTCTCGTCCATCCGCTTGGAGTTGGAGAAGGTGGGCGGATCGATGAAGATGAGGTCGTACTGTTCGTCCGCCTCGGAGAGCCACTTCAGGCAGTCCGCCTGCACGAACTTGTGCTCGCGGCCCACCAGCGAGTTGAGGCGCATGTTGTCCTGGGCCCAGTTGAGGTAGGTGCGCGACATGTCCACCGTGGTGGTTTCGCGGGCGCCGCCGAGCCCCGCGTGCACGGTGGCACTGCCGGTGTAGGCGAAGAGGTTCAGGAAGCGCTTGCCCCGAGCCATCTGGCCCAGCATGCGGCGGGTCTGGCGATGGTCGAGGAAGAGGCCGGTGTCCAGATAGTCGTAGAGGTTGACCCAGAGGCGTGCACCGTACTCCTGAACCTCCATCCGGTGCTGCTCTTCGGAGAGCTTCTGGTACTGCTGTTTGCCTTCCTGGCGCTCGCGCACCTTCAGGATCACCTTCTCGCCGTCCATGCCGGTCACCTTGATGGCGGCCTGCACCATGTCCAGCAGACGCTGGCGGGTCTTCTGGGCGGGAATGTCCTTGGGCGCCGCGTACTCCTGTACCACCAGATAATCCTGATAGCGGTCGATGGCAGCGTTGTACTCCGGCAAGTCCGCGTCATAGAGGCGGTAGCAATCGAGGTTCTCCTTGCTCGCCCATTTCTCGAGGGTCTTCAGATTCTTGCGCAGACGGTTGGCAAAGTCCTGGGCCACCTCTTTCTGGGAAGCGACGGCATCGAGGGCGATCTGATAGTTGCGCAGCTGGCACTCGAGGGCGCCGTTGAACAGGCGATACTGCTTGTCGGCACGCAAGCGCAGGCAGCTCAGGAGTTCGGGAGAGGCAGAGAGAATGGTGACCTTCCACCCCTGGAAGCCGCGGCGCAGGGCATCGCCAAGGGCCTGATGCACTTCCAGCAACGCCGGGAATTCACCGAGACGCTCGCCATAGGGCGGGTTGGAGATGAGCATGCCGACCTGACGGCTCTCTCCTTCCACAGCCGGCATCGGCAGCGGATTTTCCAGCTTGGTGACATCGGCCTGCTTGAAGGTAATGAGATGGGCCACGCCGGCGGCCTTGGCGTTGTCACGGGCCTTCATCAGGACCCGGGTATCCGCATCGCAACCGAACAGTTTCACCTCGCAGCGCTGCATGCCGCGCTTGGCACGCACCTGGGCTTCCATCATCAGACTCTGCCACAGTTCACCATCGTGTTGCAGCCAGCGATCGAAACCGAAGCGCTCACGGCGCAGCGCAGGCGCCATGTCGGCAGCGATGAAGGCCGCTTCAATCAGCAGGGTACCGGAGCCGCACATGGGGTCCATCATGGGCTCGCCAGCCCAGCCGCTGCGGGCAATCATGGCCGCAGCCAGGTTCTCTTTGAGGGGCGCCTCGCCGGTGCCCTGGCGATAGAAGCGCTGGTGCAGCGCCGGTCCTGACAAGTCCAGCGTGATATTGGCCTTGCCTTTGCCAAGGTGCGCCATGATGCGAATGTCCGGAGACTTCTTGTCCACATCCGGGCGCACGTGGCCGCGCTTGGTGAAGCGATCGACGATGGCGTCCTTGATCTTCAGGGCGCCGTACTGGGTATTGCGAATGGAGGCGTTGGTACCGGTAAAGTCCACCGCGATGGTGGCGGTACCGGAGAAGTGCTCCTCCCAGGGAATGGTATGAGCCCCGAGGTAGAGGTCCAGATCGTCGTTCATCTGGAACTCGGAGAGCACCAGCACGATACGGGAGGCAAAGCGGCTCCACAGACAGGCCTTGTAGCCGATGGCCAGTTCGCCCTTGAAGTGGACGCCGGCCACGGTCTCACGGACCTGCTCCGCACCCAGATTGGTCAGCTCGACGGCCAGCAGGTTTTCCAGCCCCTTGGGGCAGGTTGCAAAAAATTCTTTCATCACGCTCACGGGGATGCCATAAAAATAGTGCCGCATTATACCTTATCGGCCCGCGCTCGGCACTCGAACCTTGGACAAAGGCGCCATATAAACGGCAAGAGGCGCGGCAGACTCTCCCCTCCCCCCTTGCGGGCGACAGGATCCCGCTCTTGGCTGGCAGCTGTCTACCATCACATTCGTAAAGAATTCGAAAATCTTGCCCGGACCAGGCAGAAAATGGTCGTGACGACCAGACGAAGGAAAAAGACAAATAATGGAACAAGAGAGAGACTGTGCGCTTAAATATCAGACCAATATAGCAGGCCTATAACAGACTTATTCGTCGCCATATAACGGCCCCATCGTCAGCCCACTTCCAGATATTGTGTCTGTGCCCGGACTCTGGATTGCATCCGGTTATTCATCACCTTGATCACGGCAAAGCGCGGCAGCGTCTTGCTGTTGGTCAGCACCAGTTCGTCGGTCAGGTTCAGGCAAACGCTCGCCTGATCGCCGGCTTCGATGACCATGAATTCCCCCCGACCGTGGGGAGTATCCATCCACACCAGGGATCCCATCTCTGGAATAACATGAGCCTGCTGTTCATGAAAGAACCAGCTTTGCGGCATCAGGGGTTTATAAAAACGGCTGACGGCGATGGCATTGAGGACCAGCTGGACCTGGTGGGGCGTACTCCAGTCGAGTTCAGCAGCCTTGTCCATCAACTGGTAATAGAGGGCGGCATCATCCACACAAAAAGGCTGGGTGGTGAAAGAACAGGGAACAAGTTGTCGACCTTTATATTCGGTGGCAAATATCATGCGATCGGACAAATCCAGCATCAGGCGATCATCCTGAGCGTCATAATGCCACTGCCAATTGTCATTGGGTTGAATACACATGGTGGTGCCCTTATCTAAGCCGTCCCTCGACTTTATTCCATGTCGAGAATTTGAGCAACGTTAAATAAGGGCAACCGGTTATTTTTTAAATATGGGTAACGATCTCTTTGACCAGACTCGGCCCTTTATAAATAAAGCCGCTGTAAATCTGGACAAGACTGGCACCCGCTGCCAGTTTTTCCCGAGCCGCCATGGCGCTGTCGATACCACCCACACCGATAATGGGCAGGGCGCCGTCGAGGGCCTTGGCCAGGTGGCGAATCACCTCGGTGCTCTTGTGCTGGAGCGGACGACCGCTGAGCCCGCCAGCCTCTGCGGCATGGGGCATGTCATATATCATCTCCCGCTCCAGAGTGGTATTGGTGGCGATGACACCGTCAATACGGTTCTTGATCAAAGAGGCGGCTACCTGATCTATTTCATCGAGTGACAGATCCGGGGCAATTTTCACGGCCAGCGGCACATACTTTTTATATTTCTCGGCCAGCTCCTGTTGACGCTGTTTCAATGCGGCCAGCAGTTCATCCAGTGCATCGCCATATTGCAATTGACGCAGACCCGGGGTGTTTGGCGAGGAAATATTGACCGCAATATAACCGGCGTGGTCATACACCTTGTCCATGCAGAGAAGGTAATCATCCTTGCCCTGCTCGATGGGGGTGTCCTTGTTCTTGCCGATATTGATGCCGATCACTCCCTGATATTTGGCCTCTTTCACCTTGGCCACTAGGTGATCGACTCCCTTGTTGTTGAATCCCATGCGATTGATGATCCCCTCGGCCGGGATCACCCGGAAGAGACGAGGCTTGTCATTGCCGCTCTGGGGTCTGGGGGTCACGGTACCGACCTCGATGAAACCGAACCCCATGGCGCCGAAGGCATCGATGCACTCCCCGTCTTTATCCAGACCGGCGGCCAACCCCACCGGATTGGCAAAATTAAGCCCCATGACGGTGACGGGGCGTTTGGGCAGAGAATGGCGGAAGAAACAATCAAGCGGGGTACCGAGAAGGCGGGGCAAATATTTGATGGAGAGATCGTGAGCCTGCTCCGGATTGAGTTTGAACAGGAAATGCCTGGCGAGTGGGTACAGCATGCTTGCTCCTTAAAAAAAGCCCCGGCAACTGGCCGGGGCTTTTGGGGTTATGCCGAGGTTCGGCAATTCAACTGGAGCAGGTTCAACTCTCGCAAGGCCACCGAGAACTTGGCGAACTCGTGCGTGCTCGTGGTCTTGAAGTCGGCCAACATGTGGGTCCAACGGGACAAGAGTTGCTCATGCTCCGAAATCCAGTCGGCCAGTATGGTAGCGCATTCCCCCTGCTCTTTGCACCCTTCCAGTACCACGGAGGTGAGGCTGCGTTGCTGCCAGTCCAGATCTTCGCGGAAGGAGGCCCGCGCCATCGCCTGCCAGTGGTTGCCCACCGGCTGATGGTTGATCTGTTCGAGGAACCAGTGCAGATCCAGCTTGGCACCCAGGCGGTAGTAGACGTTGGCAACCCGCAGGATGTCGGTCTTGTGCTCCGCGGCAATCTGCGCCAGATCCAGGCAGGAGAAGAGGCTGCTCATGTGGGCCACGCGACGGGCGATGGCCTCCGGCACCTGTTTCTCCATCAGGGCGGCGACCGCCTGGCTGTGTTCGGCCACTTCGCTCTCGTCCATTACCTCATAAAGGTGCTGACTCAGGGTCTCGAAGGCCGGGCGGAAGAAGGCGATGTTCTCGCCGATGCTCCAGCTGCGGTTGCGGGCGCGCAGGAACCAGCGGGTGGCGCGGCGTACGATGCGGCGGCTGTAGAACATCAGCTCGAGCTGGGTCTGGGCATCCACCCCGTTGTCACACCCTTCGATGTCACGCCACAGGGCGCCGAGGCCGAACACTTCCCGGGCCATGGCGAAGCAGCAGACCACTTCCGCCACCGAGGCACCGGTCTCGTCCTTCATCCGGCTGGCGAAGTTGAGCCCCATGTCGTTGACCAGCATGTTGGCCACCCGGGTCGCGATGATCTCGCCTCGCAGCGGGTGCTGGGCCAGGGCAGCGCCAAATTGCTGCTGCAACTGGGTCGGGAAACTGGTGACCAGCATGTTGGCGAGGAAGGGCTCTTCGGTTACTTCCGGGCAGTTGAGCTGCTCTTTGAGAACCATCTTGCCGTAAGCCACCAGCACCGCCAGCTCGGGTCGGGTCAGCCCCTGCCCTGCCGCCATCCGCTCGGAGAGCTCCTCGTCGGAGGGGAGGAACTCGAGCGCCCGGTCCAGCTTGCCTTCCCGCTCCAGCCCCTGGATGAAGCGCTGCTGCTCTTTCAGCTGCTCAGCACCACGGAAGGCGGTCACCGAGATGGATTGTGACTGGCGATAGGCGTTGGTGATGACCACCTGGGCCACCGCATCCGTCATATCGTAGAGCATCTGGTTGCGCTGCTTGAGAGTCAGATCCCCGGCGGCCACCAGTTGGTTGAGCAGGATCTTGATGTTGACCTCGTTGTCGGAGCAATCCACCCCGCCCACGTTGTCGGTGAAGTCGGTGTTGATGCGACCACCCTGGCTCGCGTACTCCACCCGGCCAAGCTGGGTGAAGCCAAGATTGCCACCCTCGCCCACGATGCGGGCACGCAGGTCACGACCATTGACCCGCAGCACGTCGTTGCTGCGATCCCCGACGTCGGCGTCGCTCTCGCGGGCGCTCTTCACATAGGTGCCGATGCCGCCGTTCCAGAGCAGGTCGACGTTCAGGCAGAGCAGCGCCTTGATCAGCTCGTTCGGGGCCATGCCGCTCTTGTCGGTGCCGAGCAGGGTCTGCATTTCCGGGCTCAGCTTGATGGACTTGGCAGAGCGCAGGAAGATGCCGCCCCCCTTGGAGATGAGCTCACGGTTGTAGTCATCCCAGCTGGAGCCGGGCAGCTCGAACAGGCGCTTGCGCTCGACGAAGCTCCCGGCCGCATCCGGGGTCGGGTCGACGAAGATGTGCATGTGGTTGAAGGCGCCCACCAGCTGGATGTGCTCGGAGAGCAGCATGCCGTTGCCGAACACGTCGCCGGCCATGTCACCTATCCCCACGCAGGTGAAGTCGGTGGTCTGGCAGTTGATGCCAATCTCACGGAAGTGGCGCTTGACCGATTCCCAGGCGCCGCGGGCGGTGATGCCCATCTTCTTGTGGTCATAGCCGACCGAGCCGCCGGAGGCGAACGCATCGCCGAGCCAGTGGCCGTATTCGAGGCTGATTTCGTTGGCGATGTCGGAGAAGGTGGCGGTGCCCTTGTCGGCGGCCACTACCAGGTAGTAGTCATCCTCGTCGTGACGCACCACGGATTTTGGCGGGATCACCTCGCCGCCGATGATGTTGTCGGTCACGTCGAGCAGGCCGCGGATGAACAGACGGTAGCAGGCCTTGCCCTCCTCCTGAATGACGGCACGGGGGGCGCCTGCCGGCATCTGCTTGCAATAGAAGCCGCCCTTGGCGCCCACCGGCACGATAACGGTGTTCTTCACCTGTTGGGCTTTCACCAGGCCCAGCACTTCGGTGCGGAAGTCCTCCTTGCGATCGGACCAGCGCAGGCCGCCACGGGCCACCTTGCCCCAGCGCAGGTGTACCCCTTCCACTCGCGGGGAGTAGACGAAGATCTCGAACTTCGGCAGCGGCAGCGGCATGTCGGTGATGCTGGAGGGGGCCAGCTTGAAGGAGATGTAAGGCTTGATGTTGCCCGCCTTGTCCAGCTGGTAGTAGTTGGTGCGCAGGGTGGCGTCGATCATCTCCACATAACGGCGAATGATGCGATCGTCATCCAGGTTGGCGACCTGATCCAGCTTGGCCGCAAGCTCCTCGTGCAGCTTGGCCTGTACCTTGGCATCCTGCTTGATGGCCGGATCCAGGCGCTGTTCGAACAGAGTGAACAGCAGTTGGGCGATGTCCGGATAACGGGTCAGGGTCTCCTCGATGTAGGACTGGCTGAAGGAGACACCGGTCTGGCGCATGTATTTGGCATAGGCCCGCAGCACGGATACCTGACGACCGGTGAGGCCGGCCCCCAGCACCAGACGGTTGAAGCCGTCATCTTCCAGGGTCTTGTTCCAGATGGCGGCGAAGGCCTGCTGGAAGCGCTGCTGGCTCTGCTCCAGATCGAACGGCTGCTCACCGCGCAGCAGCATGGAGAAATCGAGGATCCAGAACACCTCGCCGGTGGGGGTCCGTACCTGATACGGGGTCTCGCCGATGACGCGCAGCCCCATGTTTTCCAGCATGGGCAGGACGTCGGAGAGGTGGATGGGTTCGCTTCGGTGGAACAGCTTGAGGCGTACCCGGCGATCGTTCTCCTCCTCCTGGGCGCGGTAGAACAGCATGCCAAGCGGCTCGGCCTCGCTCAATCCATCCAGGGCCATGATGTCCGCGACGGCAGAGCCCGGCAGCACATCTTCCTTGTAGGCACGGGGGAAGGCGGTGCTGAAACGGCGGCGCAGCTCGTTACCGCGGGCCTCGCCATAGTGGGAAAGCAGCACGGAATCCAGGCGGTCATCCCAGCTGCGGGCCGCTTCAATCAGGTTGTTCTGTACTTCGTTCACATCCACATCCACATTGTTGTTGTTGACCCGCACTATGTAGTGGGTCCGTGCCAGCACGCCCTCGGTGAAGTAGACGTTGAACTCCACATCGATGCTGCTGCCAAAATATTTCTGCAAAATCTGCTGGGTCTTGACCCGCAGCGCCGTGTTGTAGCGCTCCTTGGTGACATAGACCATGCAGGAGAAGAAGCGGCCGTAGACGTCGCGGCGCACGAACAGGCGCAGCATGTCCCGCTCCTGCATCTCCAGCACCCCGAGACCGGTGGCCAGCAGCTCCTCTTCACGGGCCTGGATCAGCTCGTCGCGCGGGTAGGTTTCCAGCACGTTCAGCAACGCCTTGTAGGCATGGGAGCCCGACTCAAAGCCGGAGGCGGCCATGATGCGCTCGAGGCGGTGGCTGATGAGGGGGATCTGGGTCGCACTGGTGTTGTAGATGGAGGAGGCATAAAGGCCGATGAAGCGATCCTCTCCCACCACCTTGCCGTGCTCGTCGAAACGCTTGATGCCGATGTAGTCCACATAGGCCGGACGATGTACCCGGGACTTGCTGTTGGACTTGGTGAGGATCAGCAAGTTGGAACTGAGGGCCGCGTGACGGGCGCTGGCGGGCATGATGCCGAGGCGCTGGCCTTCGTCCTTGATGGAGTTCTTCATCAGCCCCAGGCTGGACTCGGGCTGCGGCAGGATCTCGTGATCCCCCTCCACCGCCTTGACGTCGTAGCGACGATAACCCATCAGGGTGAAGTTGTGGGCGGCCACCCATTTGAGGAAGGCGACGCAGGAGTCCACCTCGGCCTGGCTGACCGGGTTCTTGCGTTTGGGCAGCTCCTCGATGATCTCGTTCAGGCGCGCCAGCATGGGCTGCCAGTCTCCCACCGCCAGGGCCACTTCCCGCGCGACCGAGTTGAGCTCGGCAGTCAGGGCGTCCATCTCCTCTTCACCGGTCAGGTGATCGATTTCGATGAGAAAGGCGGTTTCCACCGAGGTCTGCTCTGCGGTGTTGTCCAGATCCAGGATGGCGCCAATCTTGCCGCCTTCGCCGCGGATCAGGTGCAGCGGCTGGTGAAGCATCATGTGGGCGGTGATATTGAGACGCTTGAGCGCCATGCGGATGGAGTCCACCAGGAAGGGGGAATCCTGCAGGATGATCTCGACGATGGTATGAGGAGACTGCCATCCGTGGCGGGTCAGCTCGGGGTTGTAGACCCGGATATAGGGCTCGATGCCGGTACGGTGGTTGAGGGCATTCCACAGACTGAGGGCGGCGCCATAGAGATCGCTGTCATTGCGGTCATGCAGATCAGTGCTGGCCATGTTGCCGTAGAACTTGGCAACGAAACATTCGACCAGGGAGGCACTGTTTTTCGGCAATTTCTGGTGGATCAGACTGAGAACGTTTTCGAGCAGAACGGATGTAGGGGCGTCTTTCAATGCCATTGCTAGTTTCCTTATCGGACGACATCACAGACACGGCGACATCCACCCAGGATGCGCGCCGGTACAGAGTTGCAGCGAAGTGTAATGGCTTGGATCAAGGAAGGCGAGCAAAGGTGATAACGGGATGTTAAAAACAAGGGACAGATCACGGCTTGGGTTGTGATAAATTTTGCCAAGTTGGCAAAATTCAGAAAATCGCACTGGATGCCGCGCCATTTACCGGATAGATAGTGACTTAAAGCAGATATTTACCCGGATTGATGTTCAAGTTTTGTTAATTTATGCGTTCCAGGGAAATGAAGCGATGATCGTCCTGGGTTTTCAGTCGAAAGTAGCCGTGAACGCCGCTCTCCGACACAAAACGCCGGATTTTCTCCAACCCCAGCTCCAGGGTCAGACCCTGCTCGGTACGTACCACCAGGCGGTTCACCTGCCCCTGGTACATCAACATGATCTCGTCGCGGCCAAGGGAGAGCCGAAAAGTGTATTGCCTCATGTCACCTCCTGGTCATCCATGAAAAACGGGCAGGAGAGCCAGACTCCCCTGCCCGCCGTCGTGACGCTTATTGTGCCAGCGCCTTGCTCACCTTCTCGAACAGATCCCGCGCCAGCCCGTCCAGGTTGGCCAGGCGGGTCAGCTCGGCGCGAACCAGCGCCTTGCGCCCCTCATCGAGCCGCTTGAACTGGATAAGCGGGGTGATGAGGCGGGACGCCACCTGGGGATTGACCTCGTTGAGCTCGATCAAGAGATCGGTCAGGAAGCGATAGCCGCTGCCATCGGCGGCGTGGAACTGCACCTGGTTGTTCATGGCGAAGCTGCCGATGAGCGCCCGCAGCCGGTTCGGGTTGCGGATGCTGAAGGTCGGGTGCGCCATCGCCTGCTTCACGTCATCGAGCACATCCTTGGCCGGCTTGGCGCCCACCAGCCGCAGCCAGTTGTCCAGTACCAGGCCATCATGGGCCCACTTGCCTTCGAAGTCGGCCAAAAGCGCGGCGCGGCACGGCAGCAGATGGCTGTTGGCCACCTGGAGTGCAGCCAGGGTGTCGGTCATGTTGTCGGCGGCCCCGTACTGCTCGCGCACCAGGGTATCGGCCTTCGCGGCATCCAGCGCCGCCAGATAACCCAGCACCACGCCCTTGAGGGCCCGTTTGGCCATGTCGGCATGGACCACCTGATAAGCCGGCAGACGCAGGCTCTCGTAGCACGCCAGCAGGCGGTCGCCGAAGGCGTGGGCCAATGCGGTCTGGATCCCGTTGCGCACCTGGTGGATGGCGTCGATATCGGCCACCTCGAACAGCTCGGCCAGGGTCGCCTCTCCCGGCAGGGCCAGGATCTCTGCCTTGAGGGCGGGATCCAGTGCAGCCTCGTCCAGAATGGCAACAAAGGCCGCCAGCAGGGTGTGGGAGAGTTCAACCCTCTGCCCGTGCTGGACCCGCGCCACCCCGTCGATCACCGCCTTGTTGATCAGCATCTGCGCCGCATCCCAGCGGGCAAACTCGTTGCGGGCATGGCGCATCAGGAAGGCCAGGGCCTCGTCGCTATAGTCATAGTGCAGCTTGACCGGGGCGGAGAAGTCCCGCAGCAGGGAGGGTACCGGTCTGACCGGCACCCGATCGAATTCGAAAGTCTGCTGTGCTTCCAGCACGTCCAGCACATTGCCGATGGCCTTGCCCTGGTATTGCAGCGGGATGACGGCACCCTGTGCATCGTAGAGCTCGATGTCGAGGGGGATATGCAGCGGCAGCTTTTGTGGCTGATCCTGGGTCGGCGGGGTGTGCTGGCTCACGTGCAGACGATAAACACCACTCGTGGCATCGTACTCGTCGGTCACGGTGAGCTCGGGGGTGCCGGACTGGCTGTACCAGCGGCGGAAGCGAACGAGATCCACCCCGGAGGCATCCTCCATCGCCTGCACGAAGTCGTCGCAGGTGGCGGCAGAGCCGTCGTGACGCTCGAAGTAGAGGCGCATGCCCGCCAGGAAGGCGTCCTCCCCCAGCAGGGTGTGCATCATGCGGATCACTTCAGAGCCCTTCTCGTAGACGGTCAGGGTGTAGAAGTTGTTCATCTCGATCACCACATCCGGGCGGATGGGGTGGGCCATGGGGCCGGCATCTTCGGCAAACTGCGGACCGCGCACGGTGCGCACGTTGTTGATCCGGTTGACGCCGCGCGACCCCAGATCGGAGGAGAACTCCTGATCCCGGAACACCGTCAGCCCCTCTTTGAGGCTTAACTGGAACCAGTCGCGGCAGGTGACGCGGTTGCCGGTCCAGTTGTGGAAATATTCGTGACCGATCACCCGCTCGATGCCGTGGTAGTCCGCATCGGTGGCAGTGGCCGGGTTGGCCAGCACGAACTTGGAGTTGAAGATGTTGAGCCCCTTGTTCTCCATGGCCCCCATGTTGAAGAAGTCCACCGCCACGATCATGTAGATGTCGAGATCGTATTCGAGGCCAAAGCGCTGTTCATCCCAGCGCATGGAGTGGATGAGGCTCTCCATGGCGAAACCGGTGCGGTCCAGGTTGCCCTTGTCCACGAAGATTTCCAGCGCCACATCGCGACCACTCCGGGTGGTGTAGTGATTGCGCTCCACATCGAAGTCCCCCGCCACCAAGGCGAAGAGGTAGCTCGGCTTGGGGAAGGGATCCTGCCACTGCACGAAGTGGCGACCGTCGTCCAGATCGCCGCTCGCGACCTTGTTGCCGTTGGAGAGCAGATAGGGGTACTTGGCCTTGTCGGCGGTGATACGGGTACTGTAACGGGCCAGGATGTCTGGCCTGTCCATGTAATAGGTGATACGACGAAAGCCCTCGGCCTCGCACTGGGTGCAATAGGCATCGCCGGATTTGTAGAGCCCCTCCAGCGCCGTGTTGGCGGCGGGATCAATGTTGGTGACCACGGTCAGCACGCACTCGGCCGGCAGGTTGAACAGGGTCAGGTTGCTCTCTCCCTGCTCGTATTGCTGATAGGGCACGCCATCCACACTGACGCTGACAAGGTCAAGCCCCTCGCCGTCCAGCACCAGGGGTTCGTTGTGATCGCCGCTGCGACGCAAACGGGAGATGGCGGTGACCCGGGTCAGGGGCTCTTGCAGCTGAAAATCGAGATCCAGACTGTCACACCAATAGAGGGGAGCCTGGTAATCCTGGCGATATTTGGCCGTCATGGCCTGAGGTTGTTCAGTCATTATTGTGTGCTTCCACGCTTTGTTATTGACGTGTCAGAGGCTGTCACAAGGCTCGGACAGGGTCAAATAGTTTGCATTCAGGCAAAAGAAAGGGCGACCAGAGTCGCCCTTGTCATTTCGTTGCCAGCATCAGCTATTCTTGCTGAGGGTGGCCAGATCCGCCGTGATGTTGGCCGCTTCCACCTGGTATTCGTCAGGTGCCTCGAAATCGGTCGGCAGTTCATCCAGGCTCTTCACCGTCGGCTTGCCAAGACGGGTCAGCCGCTCATTGGCTCGCGCCAGCGCCTTCTCGTCCTGTTTGGCCTGTTCAGCCAGCCGCTCGGCTTCGTTCAGGGAGACCGACTTCTTGTCCTTGTCCGCCTGATACTCCTTGATGTCCTGCAGCACATAGGCAAATTCCGGATCCTTGGTGATCCGTGCCTCGTGGGCCGCTTTCAGCTTGGGCAGCAGGCTGGAGAAGTCCCCCAGTCGCTCGTAGCTGGCCGAGGCAATCTTGTCCCAGGGCAAGGCGTTGAACTCGCGGCTCTCCCCCGTCTCCCCCGGCGCTACCGCAGTCGGGAAGGCGATATCGGGTGCAACCCCCTTGTTCTGGGTGCTGCCGCCATCGATACGGTAGAACTTGGCGATGGTGTACTGCACGTGACCCAGCGGCTGCTCGTAGAAGTCATAGACCTTGGCGAGGCTACGATGCTGCTGCACCGTCCCCTTGCCGAACGAGTTTTCGCCGAGGATCAGCGCACGACCATAGTCCTGCATGGCGGCAGCGAAGATCTCGGAGGCCGAGGCGCTGTAGCGGTCGATCATCACCGACATGGGGCCACCGTAGTAGACATTGCCGTCGTCGTCGCCATTGACGGTGATGCGACCCATGTGATCACGGATCTGCACCACGGGGCCGCTGGCAAAGAAGAGACCGCTCAGGGCGGAAGCTTCCGTCAGGGCACCGCCACCGTTGCCGCGCAGATCGACGATGAGGCCGTCGATCTTCTGCTTGTTGAGGCTGGAGATCTCCTTGATCACGTCGTCGTGCAGGTTGACGTAGAAGCTCGGGATCTCGAGCACGCCGATCTTCTTGCCCTCGGCGGTGATCACCTTGGACTTGGCGGCTCTGTCTTCCAGACGCACCTTGTCACGCACCAGCTCCACCAGCTCGGTCTTGGCGGTCGCGCCCTTGCCGCGCTGGATCTCCAGCTTCACCTTGCTGCCCTTGGGCCCCTTGATGAGCTCGACCACGTCGTCAAGACGCCAGCCAATGACATCCACGATCTTACCGTCGTCCTGCCCCACACCGGTGATCTTGTCATCGGGTTTCAGGTGATTGGACTTGGCCGCCGGGCCGCCTGGCACCAGGGAGCGGATGACGGTAAAGTCATCTTCCGCCTGCAGCACGGCCCCAATCCCTTCCAGCGAGAGGTTCATCTCGGTGTTGAACCGATCGGCGCTGCGCGGAGACAGATAGCTGGTGTGCGGTTCGATGGCGCGGGCGAAGGAGTTCATGAAGAGCTGGAACACGTCCTCGCTCTCGGTCTGGGACATCCGCTTGATGGCGTTGTTGTAACGCTTGCCAAGCAGCTCCTTGATCTCGGGCCACTCCTTGCCGCTGAGCTTGAGGCTCAGGGCATCGAACTTGACCCGCTGACGCCACAGCTCGTTGAGCTCGGCTTCATCCTTGGGCCAGGGAGCCCCTTCCCGATCGAAGACGTAATTGTCTTTCTGGGTAAAATCGAAGGGAGTGTCGAGCAGTTTGAGGGCGTATTCGAACCGCTCGTACCGCCGCTGCTGACTCAGGTTGAACATCTCGTAGGCCGGAGCCAGTCGCCCTCGCTCGAGGTCGGTGTCAAAACCGGTACGATATTTCTCAAAACGGCTGATGTCAGAGGCCAGAAACAGGTTGCGGCTGTAGTCCAGATTCTCCAGATACTTGTCAAAGATCACGGAGGAAAAGGCGTCGTCCAGCTTGAACTGTTTGTAGTGGGAGCGGGTAAACAGATTGGCAATTCGCTTGCTGGCCGTAGCATGTTGGCTCTCTTGAGCCAACACAGGCAAATCACTTTCCTTGAGCACCGGCTCGATGGCCTGTGCGAGCCCGGCAAGCGCCAGGCTACAGGCAACGAGTGAAAAACGAATCACGCCATGCTTCAACATTCGTCTCCTTAGAGAACCAGATGCTCGAACTTGACCCGCAACATCATGCCGGTCTGCAATTGAACCTGTACGTCATCCTTGGTCACTTCCTTGATGGTCGCAGGCACAGGGGACTTGCCCAGCACGACGCGCACGCCCTGCTCGACTTTCAGGGTAGCGGCATCCACTTTCACCAGCGGCGCATCGGCGACCGGTGCAGCCTTGGGAGCAGGGGCGGACTTGGGCTTGTCGGAGCGGGGAGCGTCAGCCTTGCGCGGCGCGTTGCGACGCGGCTGCTTGGGCTTGTCTTCCTTCTCCTTGGTGTTGGTGCGGCGGCTGGCAAAGACACGTTCCTTGCTCTCCTTGAGCGCCTGTTTGGCATGCTCGATGTGCTCTTCGGTGAGCAGCTCGCCCGGGTTGCCGTCCAGATCGACACGGGCCTGGCCAGCCTTGAGGCCATGCAGGTAACGCCAGCTGGAGGTGTATTGACGCAGAGCAGAGCGCAGCATGGTCTTGGAGACTCTCTCGTCATCAGCAAGACGCGCGGCCAGATCCTGGAAGATGCCAATCTTGAGTGGCTTGGCCTCTCCTTCAGCGATGAAGCAGGCCGGGAATTTCTCGACCAGGTAGGCGACGATCTCTTTACTGTTCTTCAGCTTTTCAGTGTTTTCCATGTATAACCTTGGCTTTCATATAGACGCACGGGCATGCCCGAACACAACAAAGGCCCCATTATAGAGAGCTTGGGAGCTTTTGCGAACCATCTAGCAATGACTTAGAGCATGCTTTCCAAAATTTGCACCGTTTCTTCGAGGCCAATCCGGTCCTGCTCGTCAAAGCGGTTAAAGATTGGACTGTCGATGTCCAGCACCCCGATGATCTCCCCGCCACGGCGCAGCGGGATCACGATTTCCGAGTTGCTGGCACCGTCGCACGCAATGTGCCCCGCGAACTGGTGCACGTCGTCCACCAGCTGGGTCTTGCCCTCGGCAACCGCAGTGCCACAGACGCCGCGCCCGACCGGGATGCGCACACAGGCCGGCTTGCCCTGGAACGGGCCGAGCACCAGGGTCTCGCCCTGCAGCAGGTAGAAACCAACCCAGTTGGTGTCAGCCAGTTCCTGATTGAGCAGGGCAGACAGGTTTGCCAGGGTGGCGATCATGTCGGGTTCGCCCTCTAGCAATGCCTGGGCCTGCTGGTTGAGCGTGCGATAAAATGCTTGTTTTTCAATCATGATTAAATGAACTTCACTCTTTGATAATCAATGCAAGGTACCGTCCTGCCTGAAAATTTCAAATCAATTTTCATTTATCCCCCCTCCTGGGGCCCGATGAGAGTCCGTTCAACGTGCCGCGCCCAACGTCAGTTGATGGCGCTGGCCATTGCTCCACTCGATGGTCAAGAGCCAGTCCATCGCCTCTGCCGTACAACTTCCCACCTGGGTCACCCCTCGCCACCCCGCATCGCTGGCTTCAAACAGCACGGGGATGAGCCCCATGAACATCTCCTTGCCCTCGAGCCAGGCCTTGACCGGCGTAATGGCCGGCACACCCCCTTGAAGGCGCAGGACAAAGTCATGTTCAGGGCGGATCGGCAAGCCATCGATGCTGACCGTCAGCGGGCGATCCCCGACGATGAGGCGGCAGGGGCTGTGGGACAGATCACAAATCTGAACATTGGAGCCCTCTGCATGGTCGCTTCCTGTGCCTGAAAACCAGGTTCGATAGGCCATCAGGGAGAGCAAAATGACCAGCACCATGGACAGGTGGACGATTTTGCGTGAAGTGAGTCTCTCTTTCATGAAAAAACAGCTCTGTAAGGTACGTAGAAAATGTAATTTTCGTGATCTGGCTCAAGGTAAAAACTGGCGGACATGAGACCCGCTGGAGCCAAATATATCACTGTTTGTACTGTTATCTTACCGGTCATTTCAGTATCATTCTCAATGGATTTTCATTTAACCACCTTTTGCTTTTCCTTTTATTAACAGATGTTAACGAGGGGATTTTGCAAAACCGGGGTGAAAATGGCCCAGGACACCGGGCAACACTAACAACAGCATCGGAAGCGGAATACAACGATGAGCCATACAGCAAACCACCCTGAGTACAACTACACCGTTGTGCGCCAGTTCACCGTCATGACGATTGTCTGGGGTATCGTCGGCATGTCGGTGGGTGTATTGATTGCAGCCCAGTTGATCTGGCCTGCCCTCAACTTCGACACCCCCTGGCTGACGTACAGCCGTCTGCGTCCCCTGCATACCAATGCGGTCATCTTCGCATTTGGTTGCAGCGCCCTGATGGCCACCTCCTTCTACGTGGTGCAACGCACCTGTCAGGTCCGGCTGTTTGGTGGTCCCCTCGCCTCCTTCGTGTTCTGGGGCTGGCAGGCGATCATTCTGTCTGCAGCCATCTCGCTGCCGCTGGGGTACACCACCTCCAAAGAGTACGCCGAGCTGGAGTGGCCCATCGACATCGCCATCGCCGTGGTCTGGGTGAGCTATGCCATCGTCTTCTTCGGCACCTTGGTCAAGCGCACCACCTCCCACATCTATGTGGCGAACTGGTTCTTCGGTGCCTTCATCATCACGGTGGCCGTACTGCACATCGTCAACAACATGGAAGTGCCGCTCTCCGGCATGAAGTCCTACTCCATGTACTCCGGTGCCATGGATGCCATGGTGCAGTGGTGGTATGGCCACAACGCAGTGGGCTTCCTGCTGACAGCGGGCTTCCTTGGCATGATGTACTATTTCGTGCCCAAGCAGGCGGGTCGCCCCGTCTACTCCTACCGCCTCTCCATCGTGCACTTCTGGGCGCTGATCTCCCTCTATATCTGGGCCGGTCCGCACCACCTGCACTATACCGCCCTGCCTGACTGGGCCCAGTCGCTGGGCATGGTGATGTCCCTCATCCTGTTCGTGCCCTCCTGGGGCGGCATGATCAACGGCATCATGACCCTCTCGGGTGCCTGGCACAAGCTGCGTTATGACCCCATCCTGCGCTTCCTGATCGTCTCCCTGTCGTTCTACGGCATGTCGACCTTCGAAGGCCCCATGATGGCGATCAAGACCGTCAACGCCCTCTCCCACTACACCGACTGGACTATCGGTCACGTTCACTCCGGTGCCCTGGGCTGGGTTGCCATGGTGTCCATCGGTGCCGTCTACCACCTGATCCCGAACCTGTTCGGGCAGGGGCGCATGTACAGCATCAAGCTCATCAACGTCCACTTCTGGCTGGCCACCGTGGGCACCGTGCTCTATATCGTCGCCATGTGGATTTCCGGTGTGATGCAGGGCCTGATGTGGCGTGCGGTCAACGACGACGGCACCCTGACCTACAGCTTCGTGGAGGCGCTGCAAGCTTCCTATCCCTTCTACTTCGTGCGCTTCCTGGGTGGCTGCTTCTTCGTCACCGGCATGCTGCTGATGGCCTACAACGCCTATCGCACCGTCACTGCGCCCAAGGGTTCTCTGGAACCCGTCGCACAGCCAGCCTGATTTGAAGGGGTTTAAAGCATGAGCAACAACAACCGTCACGAGATTTTTGAAAAAAGCGTCCCCATGCTGGTGATTGGCATCATCTTCGCCATCAGCCTGGGGGGCCTGGTGGAAATCACCCCCCTGTTCTTCCAGAAGCAGACCAACGAGCCGGTGGAGGGCCTCAAGCCCTACACCGCCCTGCAGATGGAAGGACGCGACATCTACATCCGCGAAGGCTGCACCGTCTGCCACAGCCAGATGATCCGCCCGTTCCGCGCCGAGACCGAACGCTACGGCCACTACTCGGTTGCCGGCGAGAGCGTCTGGGAGCACCCCTTCCTGTGGGGCTCCAAGCGTACCGGCCCGGATCTGGCCCGGGTCGGCGGCCGCTACTCCGATGACTGGCATCGCGCCCACCTCATCAACCCGCGTGACGTGGTGCCCGAGTCCAACATGCCGGCCTTCCCCTGGCTCGAGACCAATGTGCTGAGCGGCGAGTTGACTGGCAAGAAGCTGGCTCTGTTCCGGGATCACTTCGGCGTGCCCTATACCGATGCCGACATCGCTGGCGCCGGTGAGGCCGTCAAGGGCAAGACCGAGCTGGATGCGCTGATCGCCTATCTGCAATCACTGGGCCATGCCCTGAAATAAGGAGTCGGGATATGGATTACGGCACATTTCGCGGCCTGTACACCCTGCTGCTGATGGTCATCATGATTGGCATCATCGTCTGGGCCTACAGCAAGCGCCGCAAGGCTTCTTTCGACGAGGCCGCCAACCTGGTTTTTGCCGATGACGAGCAACCCAGTGCTGATAACAAGAACGCAGGAGCGAAGCAATAATGAGCACTCTGTTTAGCATTTTTGTGACCGTCATAAGCCTTGGCACCATTCTCGGCTGCTTCCTGCTGCTGGCCTGGTGCATGAAGGACAAGATGGGAGCCGAAGAGGGCAAACCCATGGGTCACACCTTCGACGGCATCGAGGAGATCAACAATCCCCTGCCGAAGTGGTGGTCCTATATGTTCCTCTTCTTCATCGTCACCGGGCTCATCTACCTGCTCGCCTTCCCGGGCCTTGGCAACTTCAAGGGTCTGCTGGGCTGGCAGAGCTCCAACCAGGATGTGCGTTCCCTGGCCGAGTCCAAGGCGGCGGCCGAGTCTGCCAAGGCCGAAGGACGCGCGGTGGAATACGACCGGGAACTCGCCAAGGCCGACGAGATCTACGGCGCCAAGTTCCGCGAGCTGACCTATCAGGCTGACGGCAAGAGCTACAAGGAGATCACCGAGATCGCCAAGGATCCGGAAGCCCTGAAGGTGGGTCAGCGCCTGTTCCTGCAAAACTGTTCCCAGTGTCATGGCTCCGATGCCCGCGGTGGTCGCGGTTTCCCAAACCTGACCGACAGCGAATGGCAGTGGGGCGGCGCACCCGACCAGATCAAGACCACCATCATGGGCGGTCGTCAGGGGATCATGGCCGCCTGGGGCGAGATCCTGGGTCAGGACGGGGTGAAAGAGGTTGCCTCCTATGTGCTGAGCCTCTCCGGTCGTAAGGTTGATCTGGTGGAAGCCAAGAAAGGGGAAGCACGCTTTGCCATGTGCGCCGCCTGCCACGGTCCGGATGCCAAGGGCGGCATCGCCTTCGGCGCACCGGATCTCACCAACAACATCTGGCTCTATGGCGGCTCCCGTCAGGTGGTCGAACAGACCATCACCCACGGGCGCCACGGCGTGATGCCGGCCTGGAAGGACATTCTGGGGGAAGACAAGGTACACCTGCTCGCTTCCTACGTTTACAGCTTGTCCCACAACGATCGGCAAAATCAGCAGTAACATGTGATAAGCACGTGATTAATCAGCAAAAAGCCTCGACTCTTCGAGGCTTTTTGCTATCTTGTGTTGGCTGAATTACCGCCATTTCGTTAACCATTTGTTTCGGTAGCATCATGACTCAACCCTGGTATCGCCAATTCTGGCCCTGGTTCATCATCGCCCTCCCCTGCGCCGCCGTGGTAGGCAGCATCGCCACCGCCATCATTGCCAGCAAGGATGGGGTCAACCTGGTGGCGGAGGACTACTACAAGCAGGGCAAGGAGATTAACCAGGATCTCAGCAAGTTCGATCGCGCCGAGGCGCTCGGCATCCGTATCGCCCTCAATGTCAGCGACAAGGAGCTGACGTTAAATCCACTGTCCGGGGATTTCCCCCTCGGGCAGGCACTGCACCTCTCCCTGTTTCATCCCACGTTGGCGGGCCTGGACAGCGAACATCTGCTGACGGCCGATGGCAAGGGAGTCTATCGCCTGATGCTCGACAAGCCCCTCACCGGCAAGTGGCACGTGCGGGTCGATGCCTTCAACCATGAATGGCGCCTCCAGGAGACGGCACAACTGCCGACTCAGGCAGCGATTGAGCTCGATCCCAAGGGACGTTGAATCACGAAGGCAGGGTGATCGGCACGCCGGTCAGCCGCCCTTCTCCCCGACCCGGCCTGCAGGGCTGCATCAAAGAGGGATGATCACCATGACCGGCTGTTTTCACTGTGGTGAACCGGTTCCCACTGGCAGTAACTTTACTCTCGAGATCAAAGGCATCGCTCAGCCGATGTGTTGCCCTGGCTGTCAGGCCGTGGCACAGACCATTCTCGAATGCGGCCTCGCCAGTTATTACGAACACCGCACCGCTCCCGGCATCAAGGGGGAACTGGTGCCCGAAGAGCTCGCCGCCCTCACCCACTACGATCTGGCGGAGGTGCAGCAGGAGTTCGTCACCGACACCGGTACGGGTCGCGAAACTACGCGCGAGATCCAACTGACGGTGGAAGGTTTGACCTGCGCCGCCTGTGCCTGGCTCATCGAGCGGCACCTGATGACCCTGCGCGGTCTGCGTTACATCAACGTCAATACCACCACCCATCGCGCCCGCATCAAGTGGGATCCGGCCCAGCTCTCTTTGAGCGACATTCTCAAGGGCTTTGCCAGGGTCGGCTATCGCGCCTATCCCTTCCAGACTCATCAGCAGGAAGCGCTCTACGCCAAAGAGGTGCGCAGCTACATGTTCCGCATGGCGCTGGCCGGCCTTGGCTCCATGCAGGTGATGATGTGCGCCGTGGCACTCTACATGGACCTCTTCATCAGCGTGGAAGAGGAGTTCATGATCTACTTCAAGTGGATAAGCCTTCTGCTCTCCACCCCCATCATGATCTACTCGGCCCAGCCTTTTTACGTGGGGGCATGGCGCAGCCTGAAGCAGGGGCACCTCTCCATGGATGTTTCGGTGTCGCTGGCACTGATCGGCGCCTTCGTCGCCTCCATCTGGGCCACGGTCTTCAACACGGGTGAGGTCTATTACGACTCCATCACCATGTTCGTCTTTTTCCTGCTGTTGGGCCGTCTGCTGGAACTACGAGCGAGGCGCAAGGCGTCGGAGTCGAGCTCCAACCTGGCGCGTCTGGTGCCCATCATGGCGACCCGCATCGATGATGTCGGCGAACACGAGGTGGCCGCCAAGACGCTGCGAGTCGGAGACAGGGTGCGGGTACTCGCGGGGGCCACCCTGCCGGCAGACGGCATCGTCACCTTGGGCCAGGCCAGCCTCAACGAATCCATGCTGACTGGCGAACAGTTGCCTCTGCTCAAGCAGGCCGGGGATCCCGTCTATGCAGGCACCATCAATACCGATGCCCCCCTGGAGATCCGGGTCAGCCATCCCATTGAAGAGTCGCGTCTGGCCCAGATCATGCGCCTGCAGGATCATGCTCTGGACGACAAGCCCGCCATCGCCCAACTGGCGGACGTGCTGTCGCGCCACTTTATCCTGGTGCTCCTGATCATTGCGGCCGCGGTCTGGACCTTCTGGCATTTTCATCAGCCCGAGCGGGCCTTCTGGGTCACCCTGGCGGTGCTGGTGGCGACCTGTCCCTGCGCCCTCTCGCTGGCCACCCCGACCGCACTGACCTCGGCCACTGCCAACCTGACCCGCAGCGGCATCCTGCTGCGCCGCGGCCACGTGCTGGACATTCTGACCCGGGCCAACCGCATCGTGATGGACAAGACGGGAACCCTGACCACGGGCAACATCAGCCTGGTGAGCACCCAGCCCCTCGGCGAGCTCGACGCAGCCCGCTGCCTCGCACTCGCCCATGCCCTGGAGACCTACTCCGAGCACCCCATCGCCCGTGCGTTTCGAAGCAAACCACTGGCGGACGGGGTGCCGCTCGCCGCCAGCGACGTCACCCCCGTCATCGGCCACGGCGTGCAGGGAGTAATTGAGGGCAAGCATTACCGCATCGGCAGTGCACGCTGGCTCGAACTGGCGCAAGAAGAGAATGCCGCTCAAGGGCTGACCATCTATCTGGCCGATGAACACGGACTACTGGCCCGTTTCATCCTGGCCGACACGCTGCGCCCCGATGCCGGTGCACTGATCCAGGCCTTCAAGGAGGCAGGCCTGCAAACCACCATTCTCACCGGCGACGGTTCGGACCAGGCGGACATGCTGGCCCGTGAGCTGGGGGTCGATGAGCTGGTAAAAGGGGTCACCCCGGACGGCAAGCTGGCCTATCTCAAGGCCCGGGAAGCGGCCGGGGATATCAGCATCATGGTGGGAGATGGCATCAACGACGCCCCTGTGCTGGCCGGCGCCCACGCGTCCTTTGCCATGGCGGGGGGCACGGATCTGGCCAAGAACAGTGCCGACGCCATCCTGCTGGCCGACGATCTCTCCCGTCTGCTGGCCGCCCGGGCCCTGGCCCTGCGCACTCGCAAGATCATCAAGGAGAACTTTGCCTGGTCCATCGGCTACAACCTGCTTGTGCTGCCGCTGGCTGCAAGTGGCTGGCTCCCCCCTTATCTGGCGGCTGCTGGCATGTCCCTGAGCTCCCTCATCGTGGTCACCAACTCCATGCGGCTCAACCGGTGAGCAGCCATCTGGCATCCTCCCGGGTGGCGGCACCTCTTGCCTCGCCGGGTTATCATCCCCCTTTCACCACAGGGTCCGCGCCATGAACATTATCTTCGTCCTCATCCCCATCGCCATCCTGTTCGTTGTCATTGCCGGCGCCGTCTTCTTCTGGGCCATCCGCTCCGAGCAGTTCGAGGATCTCGACAGGCAGGGCTCCAACATCCTGTTTGACGAGGAGCAGCGCCCCTTGCCCCCCTCTGAACAACAAGCAGAACAGGAAAACAGGCCCCATGACCAGCAGCCTTGACCTCATGGGCGCCCTGCTGGTCGGGCTTGCCGGTGCCGGCCACTGTATCGGCATGTGTGGCGGCGTGTCCGCAGCGCTCTCCATGGCCATACCTGCCGAGAAGCAGCATTTTTGGGGCAGGCTCGGTTATCTGCTCAACTACAACCTGGGGCGCATCCTGAGCTATGTGCTGGCGGGCGCGCTGGTGGGCGGCTTGCTCGCCACCACCACGGAGATAGGCGCTGGCAAACACGCCCTGGCAGGGCTTCGCCTCATCGCCGCCCTGCTGATGATAGCGCTCGGCCTCTACTTGGCTGGCTGGTGGCATGGCGTCTTGCTGCTCGAGCGCATCGGTGCGAAGTTCTGGCCTCTCATCAAGCCGCTGGCAGGCAGGTTTCTCCCGTTTACATCAGCCAGGCAGGCCCTCCCCTTTGGCATGATATGGGGCTGGCTCCCTTGCGGCCTCGTCTACTCCATGCTGACCTGGAGCGCTGCCGCAGGCTCCGCGAGTGGCGGGGCACTCATCATGCTCTTTTTCGGCCTCGGCACCCTGCCGACCCTGTTTGCGCTAGGGGGGCTGGCAGACCGATTGCGCTACTGGCTCACCCTGCGCAGCCTGCGCCTTGGGGGCGCCTTGCTGCTTATTGCCTACGGGATCCACACCCTCTGGATCGGGATGGCGTCCTTTTGAAACCCTATCCAAAACGGATGAGATGGTGGTAAACTTGTTTGATATAAATCAATTATTCATTTGAGCCTATGATCCCGGACAAGAAACCTGGCAGACGTATTCAGAGCGGTGGCTGTGCAATTCATTGCCAGGATTGCAGCATCAGCCAGCTCTGCATCCCCTTCACCCTGAACGATAACGAGCTCGATCAGCTCGACAGCATCATCGAGCGCAAAAAGCCGTTCCAGAAGGGTGAAGAGTTGTTCAAGGCCGGCGATGAGCTCAAGTCGCTCTATGCCATACGTTCCGGGACCATCAAGTCATACACCATCACCGAACAGGGTGACGAACAGATCACCGCCTTCCACCTCGCCGGTGATCTGGTCGGTTTCGACGCCATCCACAAGCAGGCCCACCCCTCCTTCGCCCAGGCGCTGGAAACCGCCATGGTGTGCGAAATACCGTTCGATGTGCTCGACGACCTCTCTGGCAAGATGCCCAAACTGCGCAAGCAGATCATGCGGCTGATGAGCAACGAGATCATGGGCGACCAGGAGATGATACTGCTGCTCTCCAAAAAGAACGCCGAAGAGCGCCTCGCTGCCTTCCTGCACAATCTCTCGGTTCGTTTCTCCGAGCGCGGCTTCTCCGCCAAGGAGTTCCGCCTCTCCATGACCCGTGGAGACATCGGCAACTACCTCGGTCTCACCGTCGAGACCATCAGCCGCCTGCTGGGCCGTTTCCAGAAATCCGGTCTCATCAGCGTCAAAGGCAAATACATTACTGTACTTGACAACGTTGCCTTGGGCGTCATGGCCGGAGCCACTCGTCCTCCCTGCGGTTAATCCCCGTTTATTCCCTTTTTTGCCGGATCGGATCACCCTGAAATTTGATCCGGCACACCTTCCCGTCTCCCCCCTTGGACTAAGCTGTAATAGCTAAAGAGTTGCCATCATTGGCCTTTTTACCAAGGAGGAGAACATGGTCAAGTACCGAAACATTCTGGTGGTGATCAATCCCGAGGAGGAGCGCCAGATCGCGCTCGAGCGCGCGGTCAAGGTCGCCGAGCTGGATGAGGGCGCCCAGCTGACCCTGCTCCTGACGATTTACGACTTCTCTTACGAGATGACCGCCATGCTCTCGGCAGACGAGCGGGAAGAGATGCGCCATGGTGTCATCGCCCAGCGTCGGGAGTGGCTCGACGAGATCCTAACTCCCTATCGGGCCAGAGGGCTGGAATGCGAAGTGAAAGTGCTTTGGCACAACCGTCCCTTCGAGTGCGTCATTCAGGAAGTGCTGGAACAGCGTCACGATCTGGTCGTCAAGGCGACTCACAAACACTCCTTCCTGCAAACCTTCATCTTCACCCCCACCGACTGGCACCTGCTGCGCAAATGCCCCTGTCCGGTTCTGCTGGTAAAAGAAGGGCACTGGCAACGGGGGGGCAACCTGATTGCCGCCATCAACTGCTCGAGCGATGACAAGGAGCAGAAGGTGCTTAACGAGCGGATCACCCGCGAGGGGATCGCCATCGCCGAGCTGCTTGGTGCCAGTCTCTATCTGGTCAACACCTACCCGGGCACCCCGGTCAATGTCGCCATCGAACTGCCAGAGTTCGATCCCAACGCCTACAACGATGCCATTCGCAAACACCATGAAGATCTGCTGCGGGAACATGCCGATCAATTCGGCATCAACCACATGTGGACCAAGGTGGCGGAAGGCTTGCCGGAGGAGGTGCTGCCGGACATGGCGGACGATCTGAATGCCACCCTGATGATCATGGGATGCGTCGGCCGTACCGGCCTCTCTGCCGCCCTGCTTGGCAACACCGCCGAGCACGTGGTGGACAGGCTCAACTGCGACATTCTCATCCTCAAACCCGACGATTACAGCTGCCCTGTGGATGACAGGCGTCATCCTGCATAAGCGTTTCTTGCCCTCCCCCGGGACATGGCTATAATAAGCCGCTTATTTTTGTCCCGGGTTTGAGGCCATGCTAGAAGAGCTTAACGCCAAAGAGAAATACAGTTTCAACAAGCTGCAGAAACGTCTGCGGCGCAACGTGGGCCAGGCCATCGCCGACTTCAACATGATTGAAGAGGGTGACAAGATCATGGTCTGCCTGTCTGGCGGCAAGGACAGCTTTGCCATGCTCGACATCCTGATGAGCCTGAAGGCCAGCGCCCCCATCCATTTCGATCTGGTGGCCGTCAACCTGGATCAGAAGCAACCCGGCTTCCCCGAGCACGTGCTGCCCGAATACCTGAGCACTCTCGGCATCGACTTCAAGATCGTGGAAGAAGATACCTATTCCATCGTCAAGGAGAAGGTACCGGAGGGCAAGACTACCTGCGCGCTCTGCTCCCGCCTGCGCCGCGGCATTCTGTATCGCACCGCCCAGGAGCTGGGCTGTACCAAGATCGCCCTTGGCCATCACCGTGACGACATCCTCGAGACCCTGTTCCTCAACATGTTTTACGGTGGCAAGCTCAAATCCATGCCCCCCAAGCTGGTGAGCGACGATGGCAAGAACGTGGTGATCCGCCCCCTGGCCTACTGCAAGGAGAAAGATCTGGTGCGCTATGCCGAGGTCAAGGCCTTCCCCATCATCCCCTGCAACCTGTGCGGCTCCCAGGAGAACCTGCAGCGCCAGGCCATCAAGCAGATGATGCAGGAGTGGGATCGCCGCTTCCCAGGCCGTCTCGAGACCATGTTCACCGCCATTCAGGACGTGATCCCGAGCCACCTGCTCGATCACCAGCTGTTTGACTTCAAGAGCATCAATCGCGACTCCGGCATCATCGACGGTGGCGACAAGGCATTTGATCCGCCCGAGCTGCCCAAGGCGCCGCTGCTGGACATCGACGAGATGGACATGCTGGACGTGATTGAGGTGCGCTAAGCCCCGTCACCCACAAAAAAGGAGCGCCAGGCGCTCCTTTTTTCATTCTGGCAATCTGCGGACTCGGGTCGCTACTCCTTGTGTAGCCAGGGGGTCAGGCGCAGGATCTCCCCTTGCAGTTGCAGCTTGCCCTGGGCAAACCCCTTCAGCTGCGCATTGCTGAGCAGCAGTTGCCCCTGCTGCCAGGAGACGGCCTCCTGACGGGCACCCTCCACAAGGTAGGCTGTGCCTGCGGGCGCCACCATGGAGATCCGCACCCCTTCCATCTTGGGCAGGAAATACTGGCCGACCATGCCGGCCATCTTGTCGAGCAATCGCTGCATCTGCTGCTGACGCGAGACAAGTTCGGCCAGCGGCACCTCGGGTGTGGCGGGGGCGTCAGCCATCACCTGTACCGACAGATCACAGGCGGCGTGGGCCTCGGTGAGCCCCACCACCACGATCGCCTTGTCGAGGTTGAGATCATCGTCATAGGGCAGACGCAGTTCGCCATCCACCGTGACCTCGGCGGGCACATCCCTGTCCGGGGTCGAGACCCGGGCCGAGGTGAGCCCGCAGCGCCGACCGTTCTGTTGACTGGCCAGATAAAAGCCCAGTCTGGCGTGGCCAAATTCCCCCTTGGCGAAGGTCTTCATCTGGCTGTAGAAGGTGCCGTAGTCGAGTTCAAGGGACGGCTCAGCCTGTCCCAGCATGGGCATCAGCAGGAGCGCCGCCATCCCGTATCGCTTGTTCATATGCCATCCTTTTGCATCATGCTCCGGGCGGGTCGACACCGGCTGACCCCTGGTATTCCATTATGCGTTGAAATGATCCGGGCCCTGCCCGTCGTTGCCACTGGCAACCTCGGTCACTTCGACTGCCACCCCACACAGATCCCGGTAGAGAATGCCCTTGCAGTTGAAGTAGAGCGGCGCCACCCAGATAAGTCCCAGCCCCATGGGGATGAGCGCCAGGAAGAAGAGTGCCAGCATGACCCCGTGCAGCAGCACTATGCTGGGCCAGCCCCGGGCAAAGAGCTTGAGGGAGACCAGAATGGCCTGAGCCGGGGAAAGACCGCGCTCCAGCACCAGAGGTACGGTAAACACCAGCCCCATGCCCACCAGGGCGGAAGGGATGAAGGCCAGCATCACAGGCACACCCAGCAGCTCGAACAGGGGTCCAAACAGGCTGGTGATGAGGCTGCCGAGCAGACTCAGGCTGCCCAGGCGCAGGAAGTGGCGGAAGAAGTCGAACACCTGGCTCGGCCGGGCGCGTACCCCCACCGACTGCTGCAACCCCAGCATGTCGAGGGAGGAGGTCATGGGTGACATGATCACCGTGACCAGCAGGCTCAGGATCAGGGCCATATCCATATCCCCTCCTTCACGGGCGACATAGGGCGTCAGCAAGGTATTGCTCAGCAGGATCCAGATTGCCATGACCCCGGCGATGGCCAGCGCCAATCCGAAACCGGTGCGACGAGTCTGTTGCCACCCCTCTTTCAACACCCCTTGCAGGTCCAGACGATATCCCTGGCTGAGGGACTGTTCGAGGGTTCCACCGATCCGCATTCTATTACTCAATTGACTGTCCAACATTCACTGACGACTGATCCAAGGTGGCACATTATAGCGGTTTGAACCGGCATGCGTAGCCGTTTTTCCTGTTATCTTCCGTTCAGAAAGCCATTGATACCAAAGGCCTTGCAGCCCTACTTGATGAAGTTCCCCTCACCCTTGGCCCCTCTGTCCAACGGGAGTAGGATGTTGACATCCTCCCCCACCTTAGCGCTTCGCGTCACAGGAGGGGGATTCCCATTACTGGGTGATAGCTGCTCGCGCAGTACCGGGTTCCTGCTTCATCGGGCGGCCTGATTGCACCACGCCTCCACAGGCTAAAACGGCGTGTCC